>NZ_JFHO01000115.1:0-11969 GCF_000724705.2 Acidiphilium sp. JA12-A1 | reverse complement strand
CGATGCCGTTATTCTGAGCGACGACGCCGGACAATTCAATATCGGCCGGCACGCGTTGTGCTGGGGTCCACGCGGAACGGCTGGTGCATAAACTGGACACGTTCAACGACCAGCATCGCGCCGCTCAAACGCGGGTTCGTGGCCTGATCTGGGATTTTTACGCGGACCTCAAAGCGTACCAGCAAAAACCGGGCAAGCGGCAGGCTCGGGCGTTACGGACCCGCTTCGACCGTATCTTCCTCTGCCGCACCGGCTTCGTGACGCTGGACCGTCTGCTGGCGCGGCTGCACGCCAACAAGGCCGAACTACTGATGGTGCTGGAACGGCCGGAAATCCCGCTCCACACCAATGGTTCGGAAAACGACATCCGCGGTCACGTCACGCGGCGGAAGATCAGCGCCGGAACCCGGAGTGAGACCGGCCGGGATTGCCGCGACGCGTTCCTGAGCCTCGCCAAGACCTGTGACAAACTTGGCATCGCGATCTGGGATTATCTGGGTAGCAGGTTCAAGGTGGTGGGGGCCGCGATCATCGCGCCGCTCGACTTCTACGTCAGAGCCCGCCTCCGCCCCACCTAACCAGTATCCGCGACAATTTCTTCGTTCCCGCCACCTGCTCGATCGTTGGCCTGCTGACCAAGTCGAACTCGGGTTACCCACCCTTTTGCCCCTCTTACAATATTCGTGCGATATTTGCTCTAAATGTCGAGCAATTCATTCCCTCCGCCGCCTGATCTTCTCCAGCCGCGCGTGGTCGTTCGCCGCCTGGGTCGCGGCGAGCATCTCGGCTTGGAAGAATTCGGTGGCGATGATGGCATTGGCCCGGTTGTAGTGCTCGGCCGCGACCGCCTCGCTGATGTCGAGCACGGCGCGGGCGAGGCCGGGCTCGGTGCGATTGACCAGAGGTGCTGTGGTGCCGAGCGCGTGGCGGAACCGGTGCGGCCCGATCGCGACGCCGAGCAGGGCTTTGGACCGAACCCGGACGAGCTTCTCGATTCCCGGCTCAGCGAGCGGTTTGCCCAGCGTGCCGACCCAGAGCGCGCCATGATCCGTGCCACGCAGCAGGGCAGGGCGGATCTCGCCGAGATAGCGGTCGATGAATGGCGTCAGGCGAGCGGGGAGAAGAACGCTGTCACGGCGTCCGGTCTTGATCTGGTCGGGTCGGTAATCGATCCGGTAACGGCCGTCGACCCTGTGGAGGTTGTCCGTTGCCATGGTCTGTGCCGCGGTGCGGAGGCGGCGGGCGCGGGCGCTCAGCACCGCGAAGATCAGCCCGTCGCGGAACTGGAGCAGCGCCTTGCGCCGTGTGCGGCACTGCTCCGCCGTCCCCATCAGGCGCAGCCCCTCGGCATAGAGGATGCGGGTATCGGGGATGAGGAGTTCACGCTTGTCCATGAACAGGCGCTGACGGATCGAGGCGCCGTTGGGCTGGAGGATGCAGGTCCGGTCGGCCTCGGGTGCCAGAACCCGGATCGCCAGGTTCAGTTCGGCGAAGCGGCCGGCGATAGTGAAGGGCGCATTGCCGCGCGCCATCAGGGCACGGAACCAGGCGGCGCTGCGGGCATGGGAGATCCGGGCCCCGGGTGGCGCTGCCGGGTCGAGCCATCCGGCCTCGTCGAGGAACCGCAGCCAGTAGGTGTAGCCCCTGGCGATCTTGTGCCGGCTGGCGAGGCGCAGCGTGCTGCCATATCCGGGATCGTCGAGCGGATCGGCGGCCGCACAGTTCTGCTCCCATCGCTGCCGGTCGATCGCCGGCCAGGTGGCGAGATAGCGCGCAAGCCGCCGCGCGAGCCGGGTGTCGTCCCGCGACGCCGGCTTCTGTTCCCCAAGGTCACGCATCACGCTCTCCCTCCCATCGCTCTGCGGCGATCCGTCCTGCGGTCGGGCCCGGACTTCCGCGGGCGGAGCGTCCTCATCTGCTCGAGCACGGTCTGGTCGAAGCGCTCGAACGCACTGTCCTTCTCGGGGCCGGTATAGGATTTGCGTGCCGTCCGATCGGTCTTGTGGCCGAGCAGGACGCGGATGACCTCGAAATCCCCCGGATATTTCTTCAGATGGGCGACCGCGGCGCGATGGCGGACTAGATGGGAATTGATCTCGCAGCCCACCCGCTCGGCGACGATCCTCGCGAGCGTACTGCCCATCGCCTGCCGCGTCATCGGCCGCCCCTTCACGCCGGCGAAGAGGTAGGGATTGTCGGCTGCGGCGATCAGCGGGCGGAATTTTTGCTCCCACGCGATGATCATGTCGCTGGTCAGGGGCAGAACCGGGCGATCGATGGTCACGCGGTTCTTCACTTCCCCGGCCGTGATCAGGAAGCGGGTGATCGCGCTGCTGCCATGGCCCGGCCCGATGAAGTGGCGATCCCGGCGCAGGCCGAGCAGGTTGCTGACCCGGAACGCGTAGAACAGACCCAGATGCAGCACCAGCGCGCGCTTGGCCGCACTGACCGCGAGCACGCCGGAACTGGGCAGCAAAGCCTCCGCCTCCTCCATCAGCACTGCTGGCAGTGCGAGAATTTTCTGCTCGGCCTCCGGCGTCAGCAGCGGCTCGAGGCGTCGCCGGTTCTTCTCGGTCATCTCGTTGTATTCGGGCGTCACCGCCTTCTTCCATCCGGCGATGCGCTCGACCTCTGCCTTGGGCAGGCCGACATGGAATTTGGCGATCTGCCGGAGGATCTCGGCGACATGGCCGGCCGGGGCAGAGCGTTGCTTGCCGGCGCGGTCGCGCATGAAGCGGATGGCTTGGCGGGCCCGCTCGACCGGCACAACGAGGTCGCGGATATCGCGGATCTCCTCGAGCGGCACGCCGGTCTGCACCAGCGCCCAGACGGCCTGGCGGGCATGGCGCATGCGCTCCTCGATGGTGATGGCGCGCAGCGCCCGCCGTGGCGCCGGGGATGGTAATGCCTGACCGCCCAGACCGTCGTCATGATCGCCGCGGAGGTGATCGGCATCGAGATCATCGAGATCGGAACAGCCGAGGTGGCGCCGCATGCGCTCGATATCGGCCTGCAGTCCGGGATGCATGGCCTCGAGCGGGACGGTGCACCGGACCCGCTGGCGTGCGGCGCCGAGGATCGGTAGCCCGAGATTGGGCTGTTCACGTGCGGCCTTGTTCCATTGATAGCGCATCTGGGCGAACAGCCGGGACGGGCTGCGGCAGGGGGTCGCGGCACGGATCCAGGCCTGGCAGCGCTCGAAGCTCGCATCCGAGACGGTGGACGGCGGAATGCCCTCGCGGCTGTGGAACTCGATGAAGCGGGTGAGGGTGATTGCCGCCCGGGACGGGAGGCCGTCGCGAAGTGATCTCCAGTCGGCATCGAGGGGCGCTCGCGGCTCCAGCCGGCCGAGGCGGCGCATCGCGAAGCGTGTATTCGAGCGCACGGTTGCCATCGAGGTCGCCGAGATCCCGAACAGCTGGGGTGGCTTGCCGAGCACCCTGTCGTTGAGCTCCGCCGCGCAGAGGCGCAGCTGGGCCGGATCGGTCCCGGCGATGCGGGTGAGTGCGCGCAGAGAGGAGATGATGCTCCGGCGACGTTCGTTCGCGAGATCGCTCCACGAGGCAACGAGCGCGATGGCTTCCGCAACGGTTGGTGCTGCGGGCGGAACATCGCCCCGACCCGGATGTTAAGTGTGTTCAGTCACTGTCGCGCCGTGGAACCGGCGCAGGGCGCTCCGCAGTTCCGATGCCGGGAAAGATTCCGAGCGCTTCGTGCAGGAGTTCTTCCACGAACCGCGAGAACGTGCCCGCCTTCGGATAGCGTCCCCCGATCGGTTCGTTCCTGAATGAGATCCACAGCGAGGCGCAGCACGTCACCGCGAAGTCCGCCGGGTCCGACATCTCCCGACGCCCGTATCTTGTGCCAGCCACGTCCTCCGCGATCGAATGGGCCCCACGGTCCCCCACCGCCAGCAGCAGACGGCACAGGGCGCGGAGACGCCGGGCCGCTCCGCGCCGGATCACCCCCACGCCGCGCGTTGGCGTTGCATGCGCCGCCGATGATAAGTGCCAGCCTCCTTCGACAATCCGCTTCGCCAAAAGGCTTCGACCTCGAACGGTCATCCGCGCATTCTCATGGACGTTCTCCGGTCAGGGTCGGCGCTTCGTAACCCCAACCCCGTCCCCAAGCCCCGTGCGAGTAACCTTCATCGTTTCGACATCTGGCGCCACGGCGACGCCGTCGAGATCGAGCACGAGCTGCCCCGGCGCTGCGCGGGAGCGTGTGTCGCGCTGCTGCCGGGCCCGTCCCCGACGCGAGCCGTGGCGGCCCTGCACCGCATCCGCCTCGCGCTGCGCCTCGGCCAGTTGCCGCCGCGCGAACAGCGCCGCCTTCGCCGCCCGCGCCGCCTCCTCATGGATCACGATCCGCGCCGGATACTCCGGGCAGAGCCGCGCCCGCTCGGCCGCGTCGAGCCGCCAGGGCTCATGCACCAGCGCCCCCGCCACCGCCGCCAGCTCCGGCACATGAAGCCGGATGAACCGGCCCGCCGGGTCCTGGTCGAATCCCTGCTTGACCGGCGAATACACCCGCACCGTGTTGATCCCGGTCTCGCCGGACTGCATCTGGCATTGCGGCCAGTGGATTCCCGGCTCGTAATCGGTGAACAGCCGCGCCAGCACCAAGCCGCTCTCCTGCCAGGGCAGGAACAGGTCATGGCTGGCGAACGACATCAGCATCGCTCGCATGCGGAAGTTGATCCATCCATGCGCCGCGAGGTAGCGCATCGCCGCATCGATGAAGGGATACCCCGTCCGCCCCTCCGCCCAGGCGGCGAGGCGCGCCGGATCGGCCGGCGGCCGCATCCCCTCGTAGATCCGGGCAAAGGGCCGCCACTCCGCCTCCGGCTCGGCCTCCAGCTTCTGGATGAAATGGCAATGCCAGTGCAGCCGGGCGATGAACGAGCGCAGCGCCGCCCCCCAGCGGCTGGCCGCCGGCACCTCGCGCTGCCGCCGCCAGGCCGCCTGCGCCGCCTCGCGGATGGAGACGCAGCCATAGGCGAGATAGGGCGAAAGCCGCGAGCACGCCGCCTCGCCCGACACCGGTGATGACATCGCCCTGGTATAATCCTCGCCCCTGCTGGCGAGGAACGAGCCCAGCGTTTCGAGAGCCGCCGCCCGCCCCGGCGCCTGGCCATGCCGCAACCCGTCCGGCGCGAGGTGGAGTGCCGCCGCCGCCGGCACGCTTCCGGCAGCGAGTCCCTCCGGCAGCGCCGCCCAGGCGATGCCGCGTGGCTGCGGCAGCGAAGGTGCCGCCATCATCCGGTCCCAGTGCGCCGCCCAGCGGTCGCGATCCAGCGCCGGGCCACGAATCACGCCGAACTGGCGCAGCTCGGTCCACGCCACCCCCTGCGCCCGCGCCCAGCGCCGCACCGCCCGGTCCCGCGCATGGGTCCAGCGATTGCCCGTCTCCTCGTGCGACCACAGGGCGAAACCGCCGAGCCGCCGGCGCAGCGCCTCCAGCACCTCGACCGCGGGGCCGACGCACACCAGAAGCCGTCCGCCCGCCGCCGCGATCGCCGCCGCCAGATCCTCGATACAGCCGGCAAGGAACGCATATTGCCGGTGCGAGACATCCGGCAGACGCCAGTATTCCGGCTCGACGATCACCAGCGGCAGCACGGTGCCCGCGGCAGACGCCGCCGTCAGCGCCGCGTGATCGGCAAGCCGCAGGTCGCGCTTGAACCAGACAACCGAAACACCCGTTCCCATGCCGCCCGAAATAATCGCCCGCGCCGATCGGACAAGACGCGGCGGACCAGACGAACCGCTCAGGCGCGCAGCAGCCCGCCCATCGGCGCAATCGCCGCACTCTCGGGGAAAATCCGCGCGAGCGCCTGCGGCCCCAGCCCGAACTGCGCCGCCAGCACGCCCTTGGCTAGCGCGCGCAGATCCGCCGTCGGCGCGAGGTCGCGGTTTTGGAACAGCTGCCTGTCCTTCAGCCCCGGCCAGGTCGCCAGCACCCGCCCGCCCTGCACCGCGCCGCCGGCAAGGAACGCGACCGTCGCGGTGCCATGATCGGTCCCGCGCGTGCCGTTGATCCGCGCGGTGCGGCCGAACTCGGTGATCACCAGCACCGCGGTCTTCGCCCAGGCCACGCCCAGTGCCGCCTTCAGCGCCCCTACCCCGCGATCGAGCCCGCCGAGCGGGCCGGGCAGCAGCTGCATCTGGTTGACATGCGTATCCCACCCTTCGAGCTGGAAGGCGGCGATCCGCGGCCCCTGTTCCGCGGCGAGCAGCGTGCCCACCCGGGCGGCAAGCTCGGGAAACCCGTAGCGATCGGCCGGGCGGGCGCGCCCCGCCGGCGACATCATCTCCTCATCGTCCATCGCCGGTGCCGCCCCGGCGGCGAAGGCCGTGCGGTCGAACCGCCGCGCGCCGAGCCCGCGGGCGATCGCCGGGCCGAACACCGGATCGCCCGCGTTGAGTCGGCCGATCGCCGCATACAGGCCCTGATCTGGCTGCGCGAAGCCGACCGGCGCATAGGCGCCCACCGGCGCCGCCCCGCGCAGGATCAGCGGCGTGCCGATCCCCGCCGCCAGCCCGATCCCGCCCGGATCGCCGTCCGCCGGCAGCTCGCCGATCAGCCGGTTGAGCCAGCCCGAATTCATGCCGATCTGCTCGACACCGGTCTGCAACAGATCCTGCGCCTCGAAATGGCTGCGCGTCCGATACGGGCCGGCGATCGCGTGCACCGCCAGCAGCTCGCCCGCGGCATAGAGCGTGTGGAACCGCGCCAGCGCCGGGTGCAGCGCGTAGAACCCGCCGAGATCGTGTCCCGACGCCGCCTGCGGCACGAGGCCCGGCCGCAGCCGCGCGAGATCGGGGTCGCCATGGGGAATGACGGCCTCCATCCCGTCGAGCGCGCCGCGCAGCAGCACGACGACGAAGCGCGCCTCGGTCGGCGCGGCGGCGAGGGCGAGCCGGGTCCGGCCCAGGGTTGCGACGGTCGCGAGGCCCAGCAGCGTCGCGCGGCGGGAGAGGTTCATGGCGGTCACCGTCTGAGAAATTCGGGAGAGGCGAACAGCAGCGCCAGCGCCTCGCGCGGCGAGCCGGCGGTGCTCACCGCCGCCAGCGTTTCCGGGCGAAGCTGCGCGCCGAGTGCGGCCGTGGCGATGGCGGCGGGCGCGCGGTCGTGGCTACGCCCGGCCATGGTATAGGCGAAGTCGATCCGCGCCAGCACCGCGTCCGGCCCGCTCCAGTCGCCGCCGAGATCCGACCATCCATCGGGCAACGGCGCCGCCCAGAGCGGCTGGCCGAGCCGCCGCAGCATGCCCAGCGCCGCCGGCACCTTCGCCTCGGTCTCGCCGAGCGCGCGGCCGACCGAGAGGAAATACTCGACCGGCGTCTTGATCTTGCGCCCGGGACTCCATGCCTGCGGCAGATCGACCAGCGCCGCCGAGGCCGCCCGCAAATCGCCCTGGGTGCCGGCCAGCACGCCGGCGACATGCGCAACCGCCGCCGCCGGCGGCTGGTCAGCGACGAAATGCCGCACCAGCTTGGTCGCCAGCGCCGTCCAGGTGGTGTGATAGGTCGAGAGGAACCGCAGCGCCGCGATGCCCCCCGCCTCGCCCGGCGGAAAGCTGCGCCCCATCAGCGTCTGCGGCCCCGGCTCATGGGCGAAGGGGCGGAAGCGGAACCCGGTCGGCTCCGCCCTCGGATCGACCGACCATCCGGTGAGCAGCTTCGCCATGGCGATGACGTCCTGCTGGCTGTAGCCCGCGCGCAGGCTCACCGTGTGCAGCTCCATGCACTCGCGGCCGAGATTCTCGTTGAGCCCGCGATGCCGCCGCACCCCGGCCCGGCTGTCCGGCCCGACCGACCCGGCATTGCCGAGATAAAGCAGCATCGCCGGATGCCGCTCCACCGCCAGCACCATGTCGGTGAACCGGCCGGTGACATGCGGGCGAATCGCCTCGCGCAGGAACGGGCCGATCAGCGCCGCGGTGCCGCCCTGGCGCATCGACACGGTGAAATGATTCGCCCAGAACCACACCAGCCGCTCGCGGAACGGCGCGTCGGTGCGCAGCGCCCAGCCGAGCTGGGCGGCGGCATCGGCGCGGAACATCTCACGGCTGCGCGGCTTGAAATGATCCTTGAGCGAGAGCCCCTGCCGCGCCAGCCGCTTGCGCGTCATCCGGTCGTCGCGCAGGGCGGTGAGGGCTGCGGCCCCGCTCGGCAGTCCGGCGAAGGAGGGTGTCGCCAGAGCAGGGTCCGGCCCGTCGAGCTGGCCGAGCAGCCACGCGCGCGGATCGGTCGGCGGCTTCTGGTCCGGCCGTCCGCCGAGGCCGAAGCGGATCATCGCCTGTGAGGGCGTCAGGCTTGTCGCCTGCGAAGGCGTCAGGTCCGCCGCCTGCGCGGATGCGAGGGTCATCGCCGCCGCCCCCTCAGCGCCAGCGCCAGTGGCCGGGAATCCACCTGCCGCGCCAGTTGTAATGCCCCGGCACCCAGACGCGCGGCGGCGGCGCGACATAGACGGGCGGCGGATAGAGGGGCGCCGGCACGGCGATGCCGATGGCAAAACGCGGCCCCCACCAGGGATGTCCCCAGGCGCGGGCGGCATGCGGCACGGCGGCGAGGCCGAGGCCGAGCGCAAGCCCGAGCGCGGCCCGCGCCGGGCGCCGGAAAGCGATGGTGCTGAACTTGTATGTCATGTCGTCAGCCCTGTCCTTGAGCGTTGCAACAATGCCGGATCGGCGCGCTCAGCGGCACCGATAGGGGTGCCAGTAGCACCAGCCATGGCGCGGCCCGGCGGGATAGACCACGCATCCCGCAAGCCCGCCGGCGAGCCCGGCGAGCAGGATCGCGGCCACCGCCCGCCGCGCGATCCGCGCCGCCCGGCCCGGCCGTGCATCCTGGGTGGGCGTAAAACGGAGCGTACGAGACAGCATGGGCGAGATCCTCAATGATCTGTGGCGCGTCGACCGCGTGGGGCATGTATCCCGTTCAACGCGCGGGTGCCGAACATCCGTCGCCACCTTCAGCCCTTCGGTGCCACCGAATCCCCGCCCGGCGGCGGCGGAGCAAAATTCCCACCTGGCGGGGGCGCAAAACGGCCGCCCCGCCGTTGCAGCTCGCCGTGTTCGGCGAGGCCGCGCGCCAGTTTCCGCCGCTCGCCGGGCGGCAGGGTGGCGGCGAAGCGCAGCGCCGCGTTGTCGAGCTTCGCCAGCAGCTCGGCGCGGTCCCGCCGCGCCCTGGCCAGCAGTGCCGCGATCGCGGCGCGGTCGAAGTCGGGGCGGACGAACAGCGCCCCCGCCTGCTGACGGCGCAGCCGCGCGTCGCGGATCAGGTCGCGATTGTCGCGGATCACCGCGAGCATCGCGGCGCGGAAGCGGGCGCGGTCCGCCGGCTTCAGGGCGTGGCCGGCGGTCTGGATCGGGCCGGGATGGCGATGCGGCGGCCTGTGCCAGCCGCCCCGGTGCGACAGCACCGCGAGCCCGCCGCCAAAGGCGCCGATCATGAGGGCATTGACGAGCAGCGAGGCAACGAGGCCGATCTGCAAGCGGCTGGTGGTCACAGCGTATCACTCCAGTTGGCGGCATTTCCGCAGGATGGCACCGGCGCGCCGAGCACGGTGAGGGATTGCGAGCAGGCCGCCCCGCCCGCCGGCACGAGGCGGGCGACCAGCACGGCGCCGATCGCCCCGCCGCTGGCCAGCGCACCGGCGAGGCCGAGCCCGGCGAGCCAGAGCCGGCCGCGCCGCCACAAGGCCCGCCGCCGCGCGGCATCGCGGGCGATCCGCCCGGCCAGCGCCGCCCCCGGCGCCGGCACCGCCCAGCGCGCCAGCATCGCATCCAGCGCCGCCTCGGCCGCGAGAATGGCGTCCGCCGCCGGATCGGCCTCGCGAAAGGCGCGGGCGGCGTCGCGCTCGTCGGCGGGCCAGCGGTCGATCGCGCCGCCATAGGCGGCGGCAAGGGCGGCGAAGCGTTCGGGCGTCATGGTCGCAGATCCTCGAGCTGTTGGCGCAGGGCGCGGCGGGCGCGGGCAAGCAGGCTTTCCAGTGCCTCGACGCTGATGCCCAGCGCCGCCGCGGCCTCGATATTCGACAATCCCTGATACACCTGCATCACCAGCGCCTCGCGCTGGCGCGCCGGCAGGGCGGCAACCGCGCGCTCCACGCGCCGCGCCTCGGCGTCGCGCGCGAGCATGAAATCCGCCCCCGGCGCCGGGTCCACCTGGTCCGGCGGCTCGGCGACGGCCACTTCCCGCCGCCGCCGCAACCGGTCGAGGCACAAATTGAGCGCGACGCGGTGCAGCCAGGTATCAAACCGCGCCGCCCCCGGCCGCCAAGCCCGCGCCTGCCGCCAGACCCGCAGGAACACCTCCTGGGCCACGTCGTCGGCCAGCGCCGAATCGCGCAACAGCCGCAGCGCGAGCCCGTGCACGCGCGGCAGCTTGTGCGCCATCAGCGTCCGAAACGCCGCCTCCTCGCCCATGCCGATCCTTGCCAGCAGGTCCGCATCCGGGTCCCCGTCCGGGTCTGTCATGTCCTCGCGGGTGCCCGCCTTGCGCTGGTTGCCGCGCCGACCGGCCCATCCGGTCGGCATCCGGCCCATTCAACGCACGGGCGACGGGTTTCCGTCGCCGGCGCGGGAGCGCCTCTCGCCGTGCGCGCATTCAACCCAGCCGTACCAGCGGTAGCAGGCCCGCCGACGCGCGGGCAAGGGTGCCGGTCGCGAGCAACAGCGTGCCGCTCGCAAGCCTGCGCCCGTCGCCGAGTTCGAGGCCGAGCCGCACCGCCGCGACACCGCACAGCAACTCCGCCCGGCAGGCCTCGGCCCGGGCGAGCAGAGTAGCGTCGAGCCGCCTGCGGGTCGGTGAAGGGCAGTGGCACTGCCTGCTCGCGGCCGCGCCGGAGCAGCCGCACCCGGACATTTCGAAGAACCCTGGGATCGAGGTGGTTTGAGGGTCTGAGTATGCGCCTTGACGAATTTGGGCTGGGTGCGGCGTTCATAGGGACGCGGACTCACCAATAGCCCCAATTCTACATGGAATCCCGAAGATTAGTTCTCCTCATCGAATAAGCTCACGGCTTCCAGCCGGTCCATAGTATCTGACTCGGCATCAGCACCTGCGATTAGTCTTGCCTCGAATCTGAACTCCGGCGCGGATATGTCGATACCCACAAGGTCGACAGAGCGGAGCAAGTGCCTACGAAGCTAGCGCCGGCGAAGGCGCAATGCCAAATCACGCCGCCACCGCCTTGCAACTCAAACCATTATCAACCGCAACCACAAGCCGCCCGCGCAAATCCATCGAGAGAGGCTGTCCCATCCAGGACGACATCCTTTATCAGCACGGACTCTGAATCATGTGTGGACGGCCCGTTGGGTTCAAGTCGTTAAAGCAGAATTTGGTATCGGTTCGAATGCGGTCATGTGTCCGGCCTTTGACGCGGTGGTCTGACCGCTGGCCCAGATGGGTGCCGCGAGCAACATCCAAACAGAAATTGCGGCATGGAACTGCCGTAGATTCAGACGGATTTTGTTGCTCGTCGGTTCGACCGATAACCATCTCCTGTTTGCCCCTAAACCCTCGGCACCGGCGCGCGGATCAGGCGGCTACCGGCTGACGCCGATACGCTTCACCACGCGCCATCATGGCCCAGATGATCCGGGCCATCTTGTTGGCCAGAGCGATCGCCGCGACCTTGCGCGGCTTCCGCTCCAGCAATTGCAACAGCCAAGCGGTCGCTGATTTGCTGCCTGGTTTAGCGAAGCGGATCACCGCCATCGCCCCGACCACGAGCAACTGCCGCAACCTCTCATTGCCTGCCTTACTTATCTTTCCCATACGATGCTTGCCGCCGGTGGAATGCTCTCGCGGAGTCAGCCCGAGCCACGCTGCAAAAATGCCGCCCGGTCTCAAAAATTCGCGGGGTTCACATTGAGCGCCATGGTGATCGCGGTGATTGCCCCCAAGCCCGGGAATCGCGGCGAGGAGCTTGCTGACCGCGTTGGCCTTGTGCTG
>NZ_JFHO01000116.1:0-14283 GCF_000724705.2 Acidiphilium sp. JA12-A1 | reverse complement strand
GCGCGCGTCCGCCGCCGCCTCGCTCGCAGCGATCCGCCGCGCCAGCTCGGCCGCGCGCGCCGTCGCCGCCGCGCGTGCCGCCGCGGCCTCGTCCAGCAGGTCCGCCGCCGCCTTCCGGCGCGCCGCGATGATGTCCGCGACGGGGCGGAACAGGAAGCGCTTCAGCAGCCAGAGGAGAACGACGACGTTGACGGTCTGCAGCGCGAGTGTGGACCAGTCGATCCGCATCAGTGGATGAACGGGTTGGCGAAGAGCAGCAGTAGCGCGATGACGAGGCAGTAGATCGCCATCGTCTCGATCATCGCGAGGCCGACGAACAGCGTCCGCGCGAGCGTGTTGGCCGCTTCCGGCTGCCGTGCGATCGCCTCCATCGCTGCGGCCACCGCGCGCCCCTCGCCGAGGGCGGGGCCGATCGCGCCGAAGGAGACCGCCATCGCGGCTCCGATGATGCTGACGATCTCGATCAGGTTCATGGTTCGGGCTCCCTGGATGACGGCGGCGGCGTGATCGCCGCGCTGATGAAGACCATCGCGAGCACGGCGAAGATGTAGGCCTGAACGGCGCCGGTCAGCAGTTCCAGCGCCATCAGCGGCACCGGCACGATCAGCCCGACCAGCGACAGCACGATGCCGATGACGAACACGCCGCTCATCACGTTGCCGAACAGGCGCACCACGAGCGAGACGGTGCGGGTCAGCGTTTCAACGAGGTTGAGCGGCGCCATCAGCAGGTTCGGCTCGGCGAAGCTGCCGAGATAGCCGCGCAGCCCGCGCGCCCGGATGCCGAACCAGGGGATCGCCAGGAACACGATGAGCGCCAGCGCCGCATCGGTCTCGACATGCGCCGTCGGCGGCTCGATGCCGGGCAGCAGCGAGGACCAGTTCGCCGTCAGGATGAACAGGAACAGCGTGCCGATCAGCGGCAGGTACGGCGCCGGGTCGGCCCGCATCGTGTCGCGGATCTGCTGGCCGATCGTCTCGACCACGAGTTCGGTTGCCGCCTGGCCGGGCGTCGGACGCAAGGCGAGGCGCCGCGTCAGCAGCCGGCTGCCCAGCGCGAGCGCGAGCATGATCGCCCAGCTCGTCGCCACCGGTTCCGTGACCATCAGCGGGCCGGCATGGAACAGCGCGGTGGCGGTGAGCGGCGAACCGGTCATCGCATGGTCCTCGCCAGCCGCAGCAGCACGCCATGCCGACCGGCCAGCACGCCGCCGGCGCCCGCCAGCAGCGCCACCGCCCCCTCGCGCGCGAGCAGGGCCAGCACGGCGCCGAGCAGGCCGAGCCGCAGCACCTGCATTGCGACCGCCGCCGGGATCCGGCCGGGCTGGAGATACAGCGCCGCATTCTTCCGCAGCATGCCGGCATGCACCCCGCCGGCGAGCAGCCCGGCCGCGATATCCGGCACGATGGCGAGCAGGTTCGCGCTCACTGCCGGTGCATCCAGCGCCACGCGGCCCAGCTGCCGAGCCCGAGGCCGGCCAGCAGCAGGGGGCCGGTCCAGAAGATGCCGGTTCCGAACCGCCGGTCGATCCAGCGGCCGATCAGCGTTCCGCCCAGCGTCGGCAGCACGATGGTCCAGCCCAGCACGCCGATCTGGGCGAGGCGGCCCGCGAGCGAGGGTTCGCCCGATTGCTGCCAGAACCGGTGCCGCTCGCGTTTCTGGCGCACCGCGCGGAGCAGACGGTCGGGCTTGTCCGTCATGCCGCGAACGCCGCGCCGGGCGGGCGCAATGCCGTGATGATCCGCCGGATCGCCTCGACATGCAGCCGGGCCATCGCGACCCGCGCGCCCGCTTCGGCCTCCGCTTCGGCGGCGAAGCGGGCAAGCACCACCCCTTCGAGGGTTTCCAGATCGGCGCCGATCTGCGCCTGGCGCGCGGCGACCGCGATCTCGCGCCCGGCCCTGACCGTCAGCACGCCGCGCCGCACCGCGCAGAACCCGGTCCGCCCATCGATGTGCCGCCAGGTCAGGACCGAGGGGGGCAGCACCGTCAGCAGGTCGGCATGGCCCCGGAGGATGCCGAAACCGCCGCTTTCATCCTCCGCGCGCAGGCTGGCGACATCGTCGTGTCCGGCGATCACCACGGTCGGCTCGGTGATCAGCAGTCTCATGCCGTCCTCCCCGCGCCGGCCGCCTCGGCGGCGCGCCGGGCGTCGTCCAGCGTGCCGGTCATGTAGAGCGCGCCTTCCGGCCAGTCATCCGCCTCGCCGTCGAGGATCGCGCGGCATCCGGCCAGTGTGTCCTTCAGCGCGACCGAGCGGCCCGGGCGTCCGGTGAAGGCCTCGGTCACCGCGAAGGGCTGGGTGAGAAAGCGCTGCAGCCGCCGCGCGCGGGCCACGATCTGCCGGTCCTGCGCGCCGAGTTCCTCGACGCCGAGCAGCGCGATGACGTCCTGCAACGCCCGCCAGTGCGCCAGCGTCCGGCGCACCTCGTCGGCGATGGCGGCATGCGTGCCGCCGACCACCAGCGGGTCGAGTTGCAGCGAGAACGAGGCGAGCGGATCGATCGCCGGATAGATTCCCTCGGCGGCGCGGTCGCGCGAGAGGACCAGCGCGCTGTCGAGATGGCCGGAAATCGCCGTGATCGCCGGATCGGTGAAATCGTCCGCCGGCACGTAGACCGCCTCGATTCCGGTGATGGCGGCGCCGGGAACCGAGGCGAGGCGCTCCTGCAGCGCCGCGACGTCGGTCGCGAGTGTCGGCTGGTAGCCGACGCGCGAGGGCAGCCGGCCCATCAGCCCCGAAACCTCGCTCCCCGCCTGGACGAAGCGGAAGACATTGTCCATCAGCAGCAGCACGTCGCGGTGGCCGCGGTCGCGGAAATATTCGGCGATGCTGAGTGCGGCGAGGCCGATGCGGAACCGCGTCCCAGGCGGTTCGTTCATCTGCCCGTAAACCAGCACGCTGCGCGCGAGCACGCCCGAATGCCGCATGTCGTTCAGCAGTTCATGGCCCTCGCGCGACCGTTCGCCGATGCCGGCGAAGACCGAAATGCCCTCGTACCGTTCGGCCATCGCGTGGATGAGTTCCATGATCAGCACCGTCTTGCCTACCCCGGCGCCACCGAACATCGCGGCCTTGCCGCCCTGCGCGAGCGGAACGAGCAGGTCGATCACCTTGATCCCGGTCTCGAACAGCGCGCTGGTTCCGGTCTGTTCGGCGAGCGGCGGCGGCCGGCGATGGATCGGCCAGCGCTCGATCCCCTCCGGCAGGGCCGGGCCAAGATCGCCGGTCTCGCCCAGCACGTTGATCAGCCGCCCCAGAACCGCATCGCCGACCGGAACGGTCAGCGGCCCGCCCGTCGCCCGCACCGCGGTGCCGCGCCGCAACCCTGCGGTTTCGCCCATCGCGAGAGCCCGCACCGTCAGCGGATCGAGATGGGCGGCGACCTCGGCAACCAGCCGTCCCGGCCGGTCCCACCGCACCGCCACCGCCTCGTTCAGGGCGGGCAGGGGGGGCGCCGCGAAGCGGATGTCGAGCACCGGCCCGCGCACCGCAACGACACGCCCCTCCTGTGATGTTGCCGCCATAGCGGTTCAACCCGGCGTGGCCGCGGCCTCCGGCTGGCGGGCCACGGCGCGGACGATGTCGGCGCGGCTGACGATGCCAACCAGCCTGCCGTTCGCGATGATCGGCACCCGCTTGATGTGATGGCGCGCCAGCAGGTCGGCGATCTCGCCGAGTGTCGCTGCCGGCGAGGCCGACACCACGTTCCGGCTCATGAGGTCGCCGATCCGGTGCCGGTCGACCCGGACATAGTCGAGGAACTCCCGGCCGAGTTCGGATCCCTCGGCGAGGAGATTGAGCCAGCAGTCGCGCCGCAGCCCCGTTTCCTGGCCGAACGGGCGCATCAGGTCGCCCTCGCTGATCACGCCGACCAGCCTGCCATCACGGTCGCAGACCGGCGCCGCGCTGATCCCCTTCTCGTTCAGCACCCCGGCGACATGAGCGACACTGTCGTCGGGGTCGACCGTGACCACGCTACGGGTCATGATGTCGGCGGCGTTGATCGTCATGCCTCTCTCCACCTCGAAATCGCGGTGGCCAGCTTCGCAGGATGGCAGCGCATCCGCATTGATCTGCCGCAACGCGGCGGCGTCAGGGCAATTTCATGAACCGGCGCCGGAGCCGCATGTCATTTCGATGAAATCTCACGGAACAGGGCGGATCCGAAACATCATGAATGCCGAAACAAATCCGCGTAATCCATGCGGATTTTCTCAGAGTCTTTTTGGAAATTCATGGGTGGCGTTCCGTCGTCGGAGGATCCCTTCTCGCCACTCTGGCCCTCTGCTGAGCATCGTTTCTCCCTTTCCCGGCGGCTATCTTGATTTGTCCGCCTTTTTCGTCCGCGGCGCTCCATTCCAAAGGCTCGACAATGGCGCCGCCGCCAGCCTGTCGCCGAACGGCACGACGTCCGCGCTGTCGTAAAGGACGACACCGAAGGCAAAGCGGTCTCCGCAGGCTTCGGCCAAGGCCCGCAGGCCACCGAAATCACCGGCTTTGACCGTCGCGCTTGCCTTGACCTCGATGCCGACGATTGTCCCGTCGTCACGCTCCAGAACGATGTCCACCTCGCGCCCGTCCCGATCCCGAAAATGGTGGGGCGTCAGCCGCAGGTCCGAAGCCGTCATCAGCTTCAGAACTTCCGCAAACACGAAGCTTTCCAGCAGCGCGCCGAACGTCCCGCGATCCGCCTTGATCCTGTCGAAGGAAAGACCCCGCACAGTCGCCAACAGGCCGGAATCGAGGAAGTGCAGCTTCGGTGTCTTGACGATGCGCTTCAGGGCATTGGTGAACCATGGTTGCACCGTCGCGATCAGGAACACCTGCTCAAGCAGCCCAACATAACGCTGCCCCGTCTTGTGGCTGACGTTTATGCCTGCGCCGAACTGCGAATAATTGACCAACTGGCCGGAGTGCTCGGCCAGCAGCCTTACGAATTTCGGAAGCTCGGTCAGCTTCTCGACGTCAGCGATATCCCGCAGATCGCGTGTCAGTACCGACGTGACATAGGACCTCGACCAGTCCTGCCGCCGGCGCTCGCTGTCGCGACTGATCGCTTCGGGGAAGCTGCCGATCAGGACAAGCTGGGTGAGGTCGTCGCCAAGGATTGCCTCCCGCTGGCTCCGAAGCTTTCCTGCGAAGAGATGCTCCAGGAAAGTCGGCATCCGGCCTTCGATCTCCGCCCTTGCGAGCGGCAGCATCTGGATGGTTTCCATCCGGCCGGCCAGGCTGTCGGCGACCCTCGGCAAAGTCAGGACATTCGCCGAGCCGGTGAGCAGGAAGCGACCTGGCCGATAGTCCTCGTCGACCGTCTTCTTGATGGCCAGCAGCAGGTCAGGCGCACGCTGGATTTCGTCGATGATGGCCCGGTCGAGGCCACGGATGAAGCCGGCGGGATCAGACTGGGCGGCCTCGAGGACCGTCTGGTCGTCGAGCGTGATATAGGTCCGTCCGGCTTTTCCCATCTTTCGGACGAGCGTGGTCTTGCCGGCGCGGCGCGGGCCCACGATCAGGACCACCGGCGTATCGGAAAGGGCTTCCTCCGCCCGTCGCTCCACAAACCGCTCGAACATGCCGTCTCCGAATCCGCAAGATTGGAACTATTGACTCCGGCCAATTGGGAGTCAATGGCCCGCCAATTGGAAGTTACGGGACCGCGATCTGGAAGGCCTTGGGGGAGAAAGCCTTCCCCCTGGTCGGCGCAGCGGTCGCCGACGCCCCCCTTCTGCGGGGAGATCCCTGCAACGCACCTTTTAAATGAGCGGTAATCCGGAAGGGACGAACCGCCCTTGGATTGTGCGGAGGTTCCGCAATAGTAATGAGAGCGATAAACGACAGCCGTGATCCCGGTTGATTTTCCGCACCCATGTCCGAGAACCACCGGCCTGCCGTCCCCGCCTGGAAAATTTGTGGGAAGCTCACGAACCGTGCGCCCGCGCGCCACGGCAGAATCATCCGATACAAACAGAACGTCTTGCATTTTATCGCGAATGCGTCTCTGTAAGTTTATAAACGCCGCATGATCTCCGGGAGGAAAAGCTGTGGAAAAGCCGCCGGGACGCCTTGGTCCCGCACCGATCCGACGCACGCAGAGCCAGCGCACCGGCGCCATGCAGGAGCGTCTCTGCAAGGCCACGCTCGATGTCCTGGCCGATATCGGCTACGAACGCGCCTCGACCACCGAGATCTGCCGCCGCGCCGGCGTCTCCCGCGGCGCGCAGACCCATCACTACGCCTCGAAGCGCGATCTCATCCTCGCGGCCTACGACCACCTGCTCGGCACCTGGGAAGTCGAGCGCAAGCGCCTGCTGGCCGCTTACGAAACGGTCCCGCTGGAGCCGGAAACCTATATCAGCTTCCTCTGGACCAAGGTCTTCGACACCCGGCACTATATCGTGGCGCTTGAACTGGCCCTCGCCGCGCGTGGCGATCCCGAACTCCAGCACGGGCTGCAGCGCGTGCTCTCACGCTGGGCGACCATGCGCGACGAGATCTGGAACAGCCGGTTCGAATCCGCCGACGCGAAGACCGACGGCGCCGTCTTCCACTACATGACGCTCTGCATGCTCCGCGGCATGACCACCCAGGGCGACCTGTCGAACCACAACATCTCGAACGAGGACATCCTCGCCGCCTGGCTGGACATCACCCGCGAGCGGATGCGGCCACGCGGCAAGGGCAAGGCGCGCGGCCGCGGCAAGGCTCAGACCACGGTCTGACTGCGCAGGTCGCGCGGCGCCCGCGTCAGGATTTCGGGCCGCTCGCCGATCACCACGGTATCGTCGAACCGGAACCCGCCAACGCCATAGACATAGATTCCCGGCTCCGCCGAATAGACCTCGTCCGCCAGCAAGGCGCGGTTGTTGAACGGCATGTCCTCCGGAAACTCGTGGCCGATCAGGCCCATGCCGTGACCGGTGCGATGCAGGATGAAATCGCCGCAGCCATCGCGCTCGAACACCTCGCGCGCTGCCTTGTCGATGCCGCTCACCGGCCGCCCGGCCACCATCGCCTCGATCGCCGCCTCCTGCGCAACGCGGGCGGTTTCGAAATGGCGCGTCTGCGTCGCGTCCGGCCGGCCGCAGAACCAGACCCGCTCGTTCTCGATCGTCACACCGTTCAGCCGCGGGATGACGATGTTGACGAGACCGTGGCCGGCCTCGACCCTGGCCCCCGTCTGCGCGCCATTGCCGTGCGGCGAGGCCGAATCCGGGCCGCTCAGCGTGTAGCAGCGCAGCACTTCGAGATTTTCGCCGGGATACCGCCGCGCCGCTTCCTCGACCATCATCGCGGCGATGCAGAGATCCATCTCCTGCACCAGCCGGCCCGGCCGGATCTGCTCGCGGTAGCGATCCTGCACCCAGTCGCTCAGATCGGCGATCTCGCGCATGATCGCGAGTTCCTCGGCATGCTTGATCCAGCGCAGCCGCCGCAGCCCCGCCTGCACGTTGCTGATGCTGGCACCGTCGAGCCGCGCCGCGGCCGCGGCCAGCGCCGGGGTTGCGATATCGGTGCCGATCCGCTTGCCAGTCAGCCCGCACGCCGCGAGCCGCTCCGCCAGCAGCTCGACAAACCCGCCCACCAGCGGAACGCCCGGCTTCGGATGCTCGAAATAGATCGTCACGTCCTCGACCCACATCGATTGCCGCTCGCGCGCCATCCGCAGATGGTTGGTCGAGAGTGAATTCATCAGCGCGAAGGGCGCGCCGCCGCGCGGCAGGACGAGAGTGACGGGACGTTCCCAGGTCAGCACATCGAGATGGAAATTCGAGAAGAACTGGAAGAACTCGGCACCGAAGACGACGACGGCGTCGAGCTCCTCCTGCTCCATCAGCCCGTCCAGTAACCCGATCCGGTAGTCCTGCACGTCACGTGACAGAAACGACATTTCATACTCCCTGTTTGCATGGGCGAAGCAGCCTCCGTCCGCCCCCTCGGGCGGTACCGGCGGCTGCAGAATCAGGCACGCACACCGCGGATGCGGCGTTGCAGAAGCGCCGTGGACAGCACCGTGGCGCCGATCGTCACGATCATCAGGATGAAGGCGAGCGCCGCGCCGAACGGCCAGTTCGACGCCACCTCGATCTGCTGGTAGAGCGCCGGCGCCATCATCTTGAAGGACGGCCCGCCGAGCAGGAACGGCGTCGCATAGGCGTTCATGCAGAGGATGAACACCAGCACCGATCCGGCGACGATCCCCGGCAGGGCGAGCGGCAGGATGATCCGGCGGAAGGTGATCGCGGGAGACGCACCGAGATTCTGTGCCGCGTCGGCCACCGAATAGTCGATGCCTTCCAGCACGCTCTGCAGGGTGAGGATCATGAACGGAAGCACGACGCTGAGTGTGCCGATGAACACCGCGAAGAACGTGTACATGAGGTCCACGCCATGATGAGCGAGTCCGAGCCATTGCAGCGCACCGCTGACGAATCCCTTGCCGCCCATGAACGCCATCCACCCCGCCGCGCGGACAACGTTGCCGACCAGCAACGGAAATACCGTCAGGATCACGAGCAGGCTCTTGAACCGGCTGCGGGTGCGCGCGAGCATGTAGGCGACCGGAAATCCCAGCACGGCCGCGGCGAAGGTGCAGCTCAGCGCCATCAGGAACGTCGTCAGCATGACCTGGTGATAATAGCTGTCGGTGAAGAAACGGGCGTAATTGCTGAGGGTGAACGCCTGCTCCATCAGCGCGGTCGGGCTGAATCGGTTGAAGCTGTAGCGCAGCAGGATCAGCGTCGGCACAACAAGCGCACCCAGCACCAGCAGCGTGGCCGGCAGCAGCATCGCCACCGCCGGCATCGCCGGGACCCTGGATTTCCGAAGGCCCGTCATCATGAACTTAGCCCCGGAAATCCTGCCGCCACCAGTCGAGCCATTGCGACGTGGTCTTGATCATGTAGGCCTCGTCGGGGATGAAGAAGTTCTTGCGCTGGGCCTCGGTAAAGCCGAGCTCCTCGTCGAGCTTCTTCGGCAGTTTCGCGTTCGAGACGGTCGGCAGGTATCCCATCGCCTCGGCGAAACCGAGCTGCGCCTGCGGATCGAGCATCGCATTGAGGAACGCTTCCGCGCCTTTCGGATTATTGGCGTTCCTTGTCATCGCCGCCTCGAAGACAACCGGCGTCGCCCCCTCGTCCGGCACGCTGAACTTCACCGGCACCCCGTTCTTCGCCCACTGGAAGGCGCGCGCCTTCCACATCACCGTGACGCCGATCTCAGTCGAATGCAGCGCGTTCGCCACCGCCTCGTTCGAGGGATAGATCTTGACCTTGTCGCGCAGCGCCAGCAGCGGCTTCTTCGCGGCGTCGAAATTGCCGGGCTTGCCGCCATGGGCTTCAGCCGCGGCGATGATGTTGTAGATGTAGAGGATGTCGGAAAAGCCGATCTTGCCTGCATAGTCCGGCTTCCAGAGATCGGCGTAGGAATTCGGCTTCGGCACGATCGCCGGGTTATAGACTAGCACCAGCGCGCTGTAGATGTGCGGAATCGCGTAGGGCTTGCGCAGGTTGGGAAACACGTTCGCGATATTGGGCACCTGCGTCTCGTTGATATCCGCGAGCGTGTGCAGGGCCGCGACCTCCGCCATGTCGTCATTGCTCAGGCAGGCGATGTCCATCGAGTTGGTCGGCAGATGCGACTGCGCGATCAGCTTCGTCTTGCGCGCCGGCGCGTTGCCCACGTCGGCGACGAAGCGGACCCCCTGCTTCGCGGCGAGCGGGGCCACGAACTTCTTCATCAGCCGCTCGTAATCGCCGCCCCAGGTGCCGACGACGACCTCCCTGGTGGCGGCGCGCGCGCGCGGCATGCCGCCGGCGAGTGCCAGCCCGGCGGCGGTTCCGCCCGTCGCCAGGAACAGTCTGCGATCCAGTTTCATGGTCATTCTTGGTCTCTCCTCTTGCAAGTTTCGTGCATCACCTGGATTACGGACCGGCGCCCTCCGTCCTATTCGAGCATGAATCCGGCCTCTTCCCGCCAGCCGATCCTGACAGCGTCGCCCGGTTTGACGTCGATCTCCTCGCCTTCGCGATTCTGACGTTCCACGATCAGGCTCTCGCCCCCGGCGCTGACCGTGAATTCCGACGTCGAGCCAAGATAGGTCACGCTCTCGACCCGCGCATCGAAGCGGTTTGGCAACGAGTCGGCGGCGGCGCCGATCACGATGTTCTCGGGGCGCAGACACACCGCGCATTCGACGCCGCGCGCCAGGCCCTCGCCCCCCTCGGCGCCGCGCAGCGCGAGGCCGGAGCGCGCTGTGAAGCGGCCCTCGCCGTCATATCGCCCCTCGATCAGGTTGGTCCGCCCGAGAAAGCCCGCCACGAAGCGCGAGCGCGGCCGGTGATAGAGCTCCCGCCCGCTGCCGGTCTGCACCACCCGCCCCTCGTTCATCACCACCAGCCGGTCGGCGAGGACCAGCGCCTCGTCCTGGTCATGCGTGACGAAAACGGTGGTGAGCCCCAGCCGCTGCTGCAGCGCGCGGATTTCCTGCCCCACGCTCTGGCGCAACTTGGCATCGAGATTGGAGAGCGGCTCGTCGAGCAGGAAGACATCCGGGCTCACCACGAGCGCCCGCGCCACCGCCACGCGCTGCTGCTGCCCGCCCGAAAGCTCCCGCGGATACCGCGCCGCGAAGCGCTCCATGTGCACGAGTTCGAGCGCCTCGCCGACGCGCCGGCGGATCTCCGCCGCCGCCACTTTCCGCATCTGCAGGCCGAACGCGACGTTCTCCGCCACGGTCATGTGCGGGAACAGCGCATAGCCCTGGAACACCATGCCGGTATTGCGCTTGTGCGGTGGCCAGTTCGTCACGTCGGCCTCGCCGATCATGATCCGCCCCGCGCTTGCCGGCACGAACCCGGCGATCATCCGCAGCAGCGTGGTCTTGCCGCAGCCGCTCGGCCCGAGCAGGGCGACGAGCTCGCCTTGCGCCACTTCGAGCGACACGTCCTCGACCGCGCGTACCGCGGCGTAATGCTTGGAAACGGTCTTTATCGTGAGTTTCGTCATGCCGGTCCGATATCGAATTGCGGGCGGGAAGGTGGGAGACGGCGCATCGCTCAGACGATCCGGCTGAGCTTGACGAAGCGATCGCTGATCAGCAGCAGCACGCCGATGATCACGATCTGCACGGTGCTCGCTGCGGCGATGGTCGGGTCGATGTTGAATTCGAGATATTGCAGCAGCGCGATCGGGAAGGTCGTCGTCCCGGGTGCGACCACCATCAGCGAGACCTCCAGGTTCTCGAACGAGACGATGAAGCTGAACAGCGTCGCGGCGACGATGCCGGCCCGCATCATCGGCAGCGTCACCCGGCGAAACGTGGTCCACGCATCGGCGCCGAGATTGCGCGCCGCTTCCTCGATCTTCGGGTCCTGCATCACGAGGTTGGCGCTGATCAGGCGGATCGACCACGGGATCGTCAGCATCGTGTGCGCGATCACCAGGCCGATGATGTGCCGCATCGGATTCCAGCGGAAGATGCCGGCGATGTCGATGTAGAAGATGAACAGCGCCGTGCCGATCACGATGCCGGGCACGATCAGCGGCGAGAGCAGCAGCATGTTCAGCGCGTCCCGCCCCGGGAAGCGATGCCGCGCCAGCGCGAGACTCGCCAGCGTGCCCGCCGTGACCCCGATCGCCGCCGCGACGATCGCGACCTCCATGCTGGTCACGAAGCCGCTGGTGAAGGATTGCCGCGTCGCCGCCCGCGCGAACCAGTGCAGCGTGTAGCCGGGCGGCGGAAAGCTCGGAAAGGCGCTGTTGAAGAAGGACAGCCAGACCACGAAGATCACGGGCAGCAGCATCAGCCCGTAAACCAGCACGATCGTGACGGCATTGGCGATCCGCCAGGGCGAAATCCGTTGCATTCCGACGATGGCCGACGATCGCACCAAGCCCATCTCCCGAAGCCCCTGACGAAGCGCAACGATGGCACCGTCGCACATTTACAAACCGTCTTGCCGGTATCTTTTTTGTGTGTCAAGCATTTCCGCAACCGCCTCGCAACCGATGGGGCCCCTCTGGTGGAGATGAAAATGTCCTCGATCCTGTTTGAGAATGCCGCGATCCTCGATGTGGAACAGGGCGCGCTCCTGCCCGACCGCTGGGTGCTCGTCGATGGTGCCCGCATCGCCAGCGTTTCGGACACGAAACCGGATGCGCCCGGTGCGCAACGGATCGACCTCAAGGGCCAGACCCTGATGCCCGGGCTGATCGACTGCCACGTCCATGTCACCGCCTTCACAGCCAATTTCGCCGAGCTGGTGCGCACGCCGCCCAGCTACGTCGCGGCGAAATCGGCTGAAATCCTGGGCGGCATGCTCCGGCGCGGCTTCACCACGGTGCGCGATGTCGGCGGCGCCGATCACGGCCTCGCCCGCGCCATCGAGGAAGGACTGTTCCCGGCACCTCGGTTGTTCTTCTGCGGCAAGGCGCTGTCGCCCACCGGCGGCCATGGTGACATCCGCGCCCCCGGCACCGATGTGCACGAGGCCGCCTACACCCAGCCCGGCCTCGGCCGCATCGCCGATGGCGTCGCCGCGGTCCGCCAGGCCGCGCGCGACGAGATCCGGCGCGGTGCGCACCACATCAAGATCATGGGCGGCGGCGGAATTTCCTCGCCGACCGACCGGATTTCATCGGACCAGTATTCCGAGGAGGAAATCGCCGCGGTGGTGGAGGAGGCCGCGATGGCCAATCTTTATGTCGCGGTCCACTCCTATGCCGCCCGCTCGATCGAGCGCTGCGTGCGCCTCGGCGTCCGCTCGATCGAACACGGCAACCTCGCGACGCAGCAGACGATCGACCTGATGAAGGCGCATGACGCCGTGCTGGTGCCGACGCTCTCGGTCTTCCGCGCCCTCGTCGAGGAAGGCGTCGAGGCCGGGCTACCGAAGGATCTTGTCGGCAAGACCTACGAAGTGCTCGATGCTGGCATCAACGCGGTGGAGATGGCCTATCGCGCCGGCGTCCCCATGGCCTACGGCACCGACCTCCTGGGTGTCATGCACCGCCGCCAGCTCGACGAATTCGTGCTCCGCGCCGATGTCGTGAAGGCGCCGGACCTGATCCGCGCCGCCACCATCAACTGCGCGCGGCTGATCCGGCGTGAGCACGAGCTCGGCCTAGTCAAGCCGGGCTACCTCGCGGACCTCATCGTCGTCGACGGCAATCCACTCGAGAACATCCGTATCATGGCCGACCCGCAGCGCTCGCCGCGCCTCGTGGTCAAGGGCGGCGAACTGGTCTGACCCGGCACCGGGCGTCCGGTCCGATCAGCTCGCAACCGGCCCTGCAGGTCCGTTAAGTTCCGGCCGCAGATCCTCGGGATTCGGATCGAGTTCCATCGCCGCATAGATCGCGGGCTCCGGATCCGCGACCAGTAAAGTCTCCAACGTGCCGGCCCGCGCCAGGATCTTGCCAGTCGGCACCGCGATGACGACGCGCCCTGATACGCCGTGCCTTTCTCCTCGCCGCAAAGACCGGTAAAGACGACGAACACATGGTTCTCGAAGGCCCGTGTCGGGGCTTTGGTGTGTCAGAACGTCCGGGACCGCAGTGGATGATAACGAAATCAGAACTCATCCTAGCCAGCTTCAGCACCCTCCGCGACGAGTTCGTTGGAGTTGCCCAAGGGCCGCGTCGCAGGAGCATTTCGATCTGGCTTGTGATGGTCCGGAGCGTACGATCTCGCCGGCCTCCTGTTCATTTCCGGCTTCACTGCTTGCTGCACACGAGAGGCCTTGCCGATGCGGAACTGACCGACAAGCCTGGCCAGCTCCTGGGCCTCGCGCGCCAGGCTGTGACTTGCCGCCGTTGTTTCCTCAACCATCGCTGCATTCTGTTGCGTGACCTGATCCATCTGGCTGACCGCTGTGTTCACCTGACTAAGTCCGGACGACTGTTCCCGCGTAGATCCTGTGATGTCGCCGATCATGCCATTCAGCCTGGCAACCTGTTCGGCAATCCCTTGCAGGGCCTTCCCGGTCTTGCCGACCAGTGCCACGCCAGTACCAACTTGTTGAGTCGAAGCGGAAATTAGCGTCTTTATCTCTTTCGCCGCGTCGGCCGAGCGTTGCGCCAGGGCGCGAACCTCAGTGGCCACGACGGCAAACCCGCGCCCTGCATCACCGGCGCGTGCGGCCTCTACCCCGGCATTCAGGGCAAGGAGATTGGTCTGAAACGCGATCTCGTCGATGACGCCGATGATGTTGCTGATCTGATTGGATGAGTTCTCGATACCCGCCATCGCACTCACGGTCTCCGCGACTACGACGGCAGAA
>NZ_JFHO01000117.1:0-7716 GCF_000724705.2 Acidiphilium sp. JA12-A1 | reverse complement strand
GTTGATCGAGGCGGCCTGGAGTTACCGACATCCCGCCCGGGTCAGCCGGGAATTGCTGTTGCGCCAGGAAGGATTGCCCCGGCCGATCCGCGAGATCGCCTGGAAGGCGCAGTTGCGCTCTGTCGGCGTTATCGCCGCCTGACCCATACCGGCAAGCAGGCCAATGTCGTCACCACCGCGATTGCCCGCGAGTTGGCCGGCTTTATCTGGGCCATCGCACGGAAGGCCGAAATCGCGGCCGGCTGAACAATCGGATATTCGAAGCATACCCGGGAGGTGCCCACACTGATCAAACCCATCTGCAGCCGGGCAAGGCTGGAGGCGCGGTCACGGCCGGAGAACCCTCGCAGCCACTATCAGCCGGGACTTTCCGACGCTGGTCCCTAGACCGAGGCAGCTCCACGACGCATCAGGTCCTGCGGTTCCAATCCGCGTATCAGAGGATGATCTACCGTCGTTTCGGGATTGCGCCTCCAGCCTTACCCAGTCGCAGTCAAACCGAACCGCTTGCTTGCTCATCAGCAAGCAGAAGAAATCTCTTGCCTGCAGCTTGAAATGGCGAACATGAGAGTGGCCTGCTTGTCCCTGAAATTCACCCACGAATTTCAGGGGCAGGACACTAGAACGCCACCGTCACCTCCACCTGCCCGACCACGGCGTCCGGCTCCGCCTTCGCGCCATCCAGCGGATCGGGAATCCCGCCGCCCGGCCGGACGATATACTGAACATCCGGCGTCACGCTGAGCCAGGGCGCCACCTGCGCCGTGTAATCGAGTTCGAGATCGGTCTCCGCCCCCGGCACCGGCGCGCGCGCCCCGCCGAGCCGGTTCTCCGCCCGCACCAGCGTCGCCGCGCGCGGGCTGATCCGGTCCCACGACACCGCGACCGCCGCCGCATCATGTGGCCGCCCGCGGAACGTGCCGTCCAGCACCAGCCCCGCCTGCGCGTCGAGCGAGATCAGGTTGCGGTCCGGCGGTGCGGCGGCCACCCGCGCGAAGCCCCGGAGCCGCCGCCCGCGCGCGCCATGCCAGAGCGTCTGCGTATCCCCGGCATAGATCACGTCATCCCCCCGGTCCTGCCGCGCCGGGCCGGGATCGATGCCGACGGCCGCCAGCGCCAGGCTCTGCCCGGTCACGCTGTAGAGCAGATCCGGCCGGCTCAGCGTGTCGTACAGCCCACCGACCAGCGCCATGCCCCGGCCGAGGCCGGGCAGGCGGTAGCGGACATCCGCCTCGCCGATCACCAGCGCCCCGGCATTCAGCGGAAAGCCGAGGCCGCCCGCATCCCGCGCCGGCGGCGCCGGCCCCTCCAGCGGTTGCCCGAGCGGATCGCCGCCGAACAGCCCCACCCGCAGCCGCAGCGCCCGCGTCGCCTGCACCGCCACCATCGCCCCCGGCCCCTCGTAGGAAAACGCCGGCCCGCCGCCCGGCAGGTTGTCCGCCATGATGTTGCGGTAGGTGAAATTGGAATTCACCAGCGCCGCCGCCGCCGGGTTCTGGTCGAAATTCTCGTCGATCCCGAACTTCCCGAGCTTCACGTGCACCGCGTCATGCGCCGCCTTCCAGCTCAGATAGGCATCGCCCAGCCGCGCCCCGCCCGGCGCCTCCTCATAGGCGAGCCCGCTCAGGCTCTGCACGTCATGGCCCGACGGTCCGCGCCCCTGCACCAGCCAGGCCGAGACATAGGCCGAAAGCCCCGGAATCCCGGCATACCGCCCCAGCGCCACCCGCGCCGACAGCGTCATCAGCGCGGCGACCGAGGTGCCCTGCCGCGCCCCGCCGCCCAGCACGTCCGAGGGCACCACCTGCTCCACCGCGCCGAGCGCCACGCCCCGCCGCGCGAGATCGGTCCGCACCCCGCCCCAGTCGCCGAACAGGTGCTTGCGCGTCCAGACCGACCCCTGCGCCGCCGCCGGGCGCGGCACGAGACAGGTCAACACGGCAAGGCCCAGGGCGGCGGCGCGAACACGATTCGGCATGACGGTGAATTTCCGCCGTCCGGGCGGTCGCGCAACCCGTCCGCACGCGCTCGTCATCTGACGAAGCCGTGTGCCCGGCGTCACCGGACTGTCCCGAAACCTTCACCGTAGCGTCACCCACCCCGCGCCGCTTCTGCCCTAAGCAGGCGGCCAGCCACCCGCCCGCCGGGCGACTCCCGCCGCATCCCTGTGCAAAAAGGCCGAATCCATGCAGCGTTCCTCCCTCGCCATCCTCGACGACCAGTCCTTCGGCACCTTCCACTGGCGCGCCGTGTTCACCACCGGCATGGGCGTGCTCGCCGACGGCTACGACCTGTCCTCGATCGGCATCGTCCTGCCGACCGTGCTCGCCTCCTTCGGCCTGACGAAGATCGACAGCCTCGAATCCGGCCTGCTCGCCGGCTCCGCCCTGGTCGGCGCCGCCCTCGGCGCGCTGATCTTCGGCTTTCTCGGCCAGCGCGGCCGCAAGACCTTCTACGGGCTCGACGTCGCGCTGATGGCGATCGCGGCGGTCGCCCAGGCCTTCGCCCCCAACCTCGCCTGGCTGATCGCGATCCGCTTCATCCTCGGCATCGGCGTCGGCGCCGACTACGTGCTCTCCCCCACCATCATGGCCGAGCACGCCAACCGGCGCGACCGCGGCCGCGCCCTCGGCGTCGGCTTCTGCCTCACCTGGTGGCTCGGCGCCGCCCTCGCCGGCCTGCTCGCCCTCGTCCTGCACGCGCTCGGCGTGGCGCCGGACATGGTCTGGCGCATCGTCCTCTCCGCCGGCGCGCTGCCCGCGCTCTCGGTGCTCTGGCTGCGCCGCCGGATGCCGGAGACCGCGCGCTACCTCGCCCGCGTCGCCGGCGACCAGGATGCCGCCGAAACCGTCATCCGCGGCATCACCGGCACCGGCCACGCCGCCCCCGAGGCCGACCGCCGCGAGGTGATGGCGGTGCTCCGCCGCCATGCCGGGCAGATCTTCGCCGCCGCCCTGCTCTGGTTCATCTTCGACATCGTGATCTACTCGACCGTCCTGTTCGGCCCCTCGCTGATCGCCCACGGCCTCGGCCTGAGCCCGACGATGTTCTCCCTGCTGATGACCTTCGCCTTCATCATGCCGGCGGTGCTGATCGGCGCCTTCGCCCTGCTCGACCGCTTCGGCCGCAAGGCTGTGCAGATCGGCGGCTATGCCGGCGCCGCCCTTCTCCTCGTCATCTTCGCGCTGATCCACAAGGATATCGGCCAGAACCCGGTGCTCGGCCTCGTCGTCTACGGCCTGTTCAACGTGATGATCATGGGGCCCAGCATGGTCAGCGGCGCGGCGATGCTCGGCGTCGAGCTGAGCCCGACCCGCATCCGCACCATGGCGCAGAGCTTCACCGTGGTCGGCGGCCGCCTCGGCGCCTCGCTCAGCGCCTTCGTCTTCCCGCTGGTCTTCGCCAAGCTCGGCGAGGTGGCGGCGATCGGCGTGCTCGCCGGCCTCTCGGTCCTCGGCGCCATCCTCACCTACGCGCTGATCCCCGAGACCGCCGGCCGCTCGCTCGAAGACCTGAACGACGAGGCCGAGGCCCTCGCCCCCGCGGCCGCACAATGAGCGGCGGCCCCGGCGCGCCGCCGCTGCTGGTCGCCCAGTTCTCCGACCTGCACCTGCGCGCGCCGGGGCTGACCGCCAACCGCATCGTCGAGACCAACATGCTGGCGGCGCGCGCCTTCGCCGCCTTCGCCGCCCTCGCCCCGGCGCCGGACGCGCTGGCGATCACCGGCGACCTCGCCGACCGCGGCGAGGCCGAGGCCTACCGCCTCCTCGCCGGGCTGATCGAGCGTCATGTCCGGGTGCCCGTCATCCTCATCCCCGGCAATCACGACGACCGCGCGGCGATGCGCGCCACCCTCGGCGACCGCCTCGCCGCCGATGACGAGGCCGGCGTCAACCGCCCGGCGGAGCACCTGCCGGTCCGCCTCCTGCCGCTCGACAGCACGATCGGCGGCGAGAGCCACGGCCGGCTCGGCGACGGCCAGCTCCGCTTCCTGCGCGACCGGCTCGCCGCCGATCCCCGCCCCGCCGCCATCCTGCTGCACCACCCGCCCATCGCCACCGGCATCGCCCACATGGACGCGATCGGCCTCGAGAACGCCGCCGCCCTCGAAGCGGCGATCGCCCCGCACGCCGCCCGCGTCGCCGGGCTCTGGTGCGGCCATGTCCACCGCATGATCCACGGCCGCCTCGCCGGCGCGCCGGTGGTCATCGCCCCCTCGGTCGCCCACCAGGTGCGGTTCGACCTGACGCCGGACGGCCCCTCCGCCCTCGTCCTCGAACCGCCCGCCTTCGTGATGCACCGCTGGGACGGCGCGTCCTTCACCTCGCAGATGGTCTTCGTCGATTCCTATCCGGGCCCGTTCCCGTTCCTCTCCTGAGCGCCGCTGCGGCGACAGGCCTTACGAGTGCCCCGCCTCCCGCACCGTCATGCTCTCCGAGACGGCGACGCCGGTGATCATCCCCACCACGTCGTTCATCGTCACCGCCGCCCGCTCGACGAACCCGGCCCGCCGCCCGTGCCGCAGCACGAAGATCCGGTCCGACACCTCGAAGATATGCGGCATCGAATGGCTGACCATCACCACGCCGAAGCCCCGCGCCCGCAGTTCCAGCACGAGGTCGAGCACCCCGCGCGACTCCCGCACCCCGAGGGCCGCGGTCGGCTCGTCGAGGATGACGACCTTCCGCCCCCACAGGATCGCGCGCGCCACCGCAACACTCTGCCGCTGCCCGCCCGAGAGCAGGCCGACCGGCTGGCGCGTCGATTTCAGGTTCACCTTCAGCGAGGCGATATGCTCCTCCGCCGCCCGCCGCATCCGCCGCTTGTCGAGGAAGAAGCGCGAGATCGGCCCGCTGCCGGTCCATTCCCGGCCGAGGAACAGGTTCGCCTCGGCGTCGAGTTCCGGCACCACGGCGAGATCCTGGTACACGGTCTCGATCCCCGCCTCCCGCGCGTCGTGCGGCGAGGCGAAGCTCACCGCCCGCCCGGCGAAGCGGATCTCCCCGGCACTCGGCCGCACCGCGCCCGACATGATCTTCACCATGGTCGACTTGCCGGCCCCGTTGTCGCCGACCAGCGAGACGATCTCGCCGGCCGCGACCTCGAAATCCACCGCGTCGAGCGCCCGCACCGGGCCGTAATGCTTGGCGATGCCGTGCAGGCTCAGGATCGGCTCGGCCATCGCCTCAGCCCATGCAGCCGATCGGCGCCTCCCGGAACGCCTTCGCCGCCCCGGCCGGCGTCTTCGCCTCGTCCCACAGCTTCACCCAGTGCGCCGCGTTCGCCTTCGTCACCACCGGCATCGCCTGCGGCACCAGCGTCGGATAATGGCACTTCTTGTTGGTCAGCATGTTGTGGATGATGGTGACGGTCTGATACCCCCAGCCCCAGTAATCCTGGCCGACCAGCGCCTGCACATAGCCTTTCTCGACCAGCGGAATCTCCGGCGCCAGCACGTCCGAGCCGATGATCTTCACCTTGCCGCGGTTGGCGATCAGCTTGGGCATGGCCGAGAGCTTGCCGAAGAACGCCACCGCCGCGACATCGACGATCGCCCCCGCGTCGGGATGCGCGGTCAGCACGTTGTCGATCAGCTCCTGCGCCTTGGTCAGGTCGTCATTGTCGAAATACGGGCCGAGGAACTCGATCCCCTTGTGCTTGCCCATCACCTGCCTCACGCCGGCCAGCCGCGCGTTCAGGTTGGTCGCCCCCGGCCCGCCGGAAATCAGGATCACCTTGCCCTTGGTGCCCATGAATTTCAGCGCCTGCTCGCCCATCGAGACGCCCATCTTGGTATTGTCCACCCCGTAATAGACCTGCCGCTTGCTGCCCGGCACGTCCGAATCCCAGGTGATGGTGACGATGCCCTTCTCCACCGCCTCGTTGACCGGGGCGATCAGCGGCTGCGGCGCGTTGGCGTCGATCGCCATGCCATCGACATGCCGCGTGATCAGGTTCTGCACGATCTCCGCTTCCTGGCTCGCATCCGACGAGGCCGAGGCGGTCCAGATCAGGTCGACATCGCCAAGCTCCTTCGCCCGCTGCATCGCCCCGTAATGCGCCGTGTAGAACACCGGATTGTCGAGCGATTTCGGCACCACCGCGATCGTGTAGCGCTTGTTCGCGCGGGCGATCGCGGGCATCGCGAGCCCCGCCGCCGCCCCCGCGCCGGCGAGTTTGAGAATGTCGCGCCGCCCGGCGCGGATGAGCGTGTTTCTGGTCATGGCGTTATCCTCCTGTCTTTGTTCGGTTTCAGGCGATGCGCACGCGTTCGAGCCTCCTGCGCAGGATGTCGATCGCCGCGGCGGCGACGATCACGAGCCCGGTGATCAGCTGCTGCCAGTAGCCGGCCAGCCCGAGCAGGACGATGCCGTCATTGATCACGCCGAGCAGCGCCGCACCGATCAGCACGCCCGGAATCGTGCCCCGCCCGCCGGCGAGGCTGGTGCCGCCGATGATCACCGCGGCGATCACCTTGAGTTCGTAGCCGGTGGCGGCATCCGGCAGCGCCGTGCCCGATTTCGCGGTCAGCAGCATCCCGCCGATCGCGGCGAGCACGCCGGAAATCACGTAGAGCCGGATCTTCAGCCGGTCGACGTTCAGCCCCAGCAGGCGCGAGGCCTGCTCGTTGCCGCCAAGCCCGTAGACATGCCGGCCGAACGGCGTGCCGGTCAGCACGACATGGACGATCACGCCGAAGCCGAGCATCACCAGCACCGGCACCGGAATGCCGAGCGCCGTGCCGGTGCCGAGCGCCGAGAAGGCGTTGCCCGCCGCATCGCTCGGCGCCGTCACCGCCATCCCCTGGCCGATCCCGAAGGCCAGCCCCCGCACCACGCTGAGCGAGCCGAGCGTGGTGATGAACGGGTTGAGCCCGATGCGGGTGATCACCAGCCCGTTGGCCAGCCCCACCGCCGCCCCGGTCGCGAGCCCCGCCAGCAGCGCCAGCGCAAGGTTGCCGCCCGCCGCCAGCACCATGGCCGAGATCATGCCGGCCAGCCCCATGGTCGAGCCCACCGAAAGGTCGAGCCCGCCGCCGATCATCACCAGCGCCTCGCCGAACCCGGCGATGCAGATCCACGAGAAATAGACCGCGACGGTGCCGATGATGTTGTCTTCGGTGAAGAAATACGGGGTCGCCAAACTCAGCAGCGCCGAAATCGCGACCAGCGCGATCAGCACGCTCACCCAGGGCAGGAGCAGGATGTCGATCCCCCGCCGCGCCAGGCTCGGAGCTGGCGATGCCGGACCGATGCCGGACGTGTCTGGCGCCGGTTCCCGGCCCCGCAGTCGCTCCCCCATGAGCAGATTCCCGTTTCGGGTGTTCGTTAACTTATAAAAATGAGCCTATCGGCGCGGCTTTCCGTCTGTCAAGTCAAACAATCGAGCGCCGCACTGCCTTGCCCACCCCCCGCCCTTCGTGGTGCTCTGCTGGCATGGACGCCGCAGCACCACACCCCGACGCCGCTGCCCTGTATCCCGACGGCGCTGCCCTGGCCGCCCGCCTCGAGGCGATCGTCGCCGCGCTGTGCGACGTGCTGGCGGCGAAGGGCCTGGCGCGCGGCATGACCGGCGCGCTGATCGTGCTGGTCTGGACCCGGCTGCGCCGCCTCGCCGCCCGCTTCGCCACACTTTTGCTCCGCCCCCCGGCGCCGCCGCGCTGCCGCAATTTCGCTCCGCGCCGCCCGGCGCCCGACACCAAACGCCCCGCGACAC
>NZ_JFHO01000118.1:0-4671 GCF_000724705.2 Acidiphilium sp. JA12-A1 | reverse complement strand
GGCGCCACTGATATCGGAGGCCTGTCCCGGCGTCAGGAGGACGGCGGCGATGCGCCCAGGTCATCCGCGACGGCGTGGATCTTGGTCGTCCGTCCACCCCTCGACCGGCCGATGGCCTGGCTTTGCGCCCCCCTTTACCGCCCGCGGCCGCGCGATGTGCCCGAACCGAGGTGCTGTCCACCATGGCGATGCGCGGGGGATCCGCGCAGGCGACAAGGGCCGCGAAGATCTCCTGCCAGAGGCCACGCTGGCTCCAGCGGTTGAACCGGTTGAACACCGTGGTCCGCGGCCCATAAGCCTCCGGAAGTGCGCGCCACCGCAAGCCCTCGCGAAAGCGATGCAGGATGCCACTCAGAACCCGGCGATCGTCCACCCGCGGTTTGCCGCCGAGCTTGGGCAACAGCGGCTCGATCGCAGCCCATTGCGCGTCGTTCAGCCAGAATAATTCCGCCATGATCCAAACCCTCCGTAGAGACTTGAATCAAAACTCCCGTAGTCATGGCAATAGGTACGGAACCTAGAGCATCATCCGATCAGATGGAGTCATCTGATCGGATAAAGATGCTCTGTTTATCAACAGGATAGAGCACGACATCCGATCCGAAACGATCGGAACGTGCTCTAGGAGCCGTCGCGCTCGCGGTCCCGCCGCAGGCTCCGCCGCACCGACACGAGCGACCAGACCGCGGCGGCCAGCACCAGCACGTCGATGCCGGAAAACTCCAGGAAGGTCGCATAGTGGCTGGCCCACGCTTCCATCACACTTTTTCCATCACGCCGGCTCCGCCGCACCGCAGACGAGCGGGCGGCGCGCCCCGGCCGCCCTCATCCGCGCCGCGCGCTCCTCGCGTTCCAACCGGTCGATCAGCAGGATCACCCGCGCTGCCGCCCCCACCGTCTCGCCGCCGGATGCCGCCGCCGCATCGATCAGGAACCGCACTTCCGGGCAGGGCGGCGGCGATGCGGCAAGCGGCGCCCAGAGCCCGGCGGTCGCGGCATCGGCCAGCGAGAGTGCTGCCAGCCCGAGCTTCCGCCGGCCGGAAACGCGGGTGCGGGTGGAGACCGAGTCGAGCCCGTTCGCCGCCAGAAGCCGGCCGATCTCGCGATAGATCCGCCGCGCCGCCGCAATGCCGGGCCGGCAGGCCAGCGGCAGCGCGGCAATGCCGCGCCCGGCGGCCGCATAGCGCCGCTCGGCCTCCTCCAGCAGGCGCCCGATCACTTGTGCCAGCGCCGGAGTGAAAGCCGGGCGGGCGAGGAACCGCTCGGGCTCCAGCCCCGCCTCGTCCAGCCAGTCCAGCGGCAGATAGAGCCGGCGCTCGGCCGCATCCTCGCCGACATCGCGGGCAATGTTGGTCAGCTGCATCGCGAGGCCGAGATCGCAGGCGGCGGCAAGGCTCGCCTCGTCCCGCGCGCCCATCAGCATCGCCATCATCACCCCGACCGACCCCGCCACCCGCGCCGCATAGGCGCGCAGCTCCGCCAGCGTGGCATAGCGCCGCCCCGCCGCGTCCCAGGCCAGCCCCTCGATCAGCGCCTCGGGCAGCGCATGCGGGATCCCGTGCCGGGCGATGGTCGCGGCAAACGCGCGATCGACCGGATCATCGAGCCGCGCGCCCCGGCAGATCGCCTCCAGCCGCGCCGATATCGCCGCAACCCCGGCTGGCTTGTCGGCGGCAAGGTCGACCGCGTCGTCGGCCTCGCGGCAGAAGGCGTAGAGCGCGGTCGCCGCGGCGCGCACCTCCGCCGGCAGCAGGCGCGAGGCGGCGTGGAAACTGACCGAGCCGCGCCGCAGCCTTGCCGCGCAGGCGGCGATGTCGGGATCAGACGAACGCATTGGCATCGGGAACCACCGTATCGAGAACCCGGGCGGTCGAGAGCACGCCCGGCACCCCGGCGCCGGGATGGGTGCCCGCGCCCACCAGGAACAGGTTGCGCACTTCCTCGCTCGCATTGTGCGGGCGAAACCAGGCGCTCTGGGTCAGCACCGGCTCCATCCCGAAGCCGGCGCCCCAGGTCGAATCGTAGCGCGCGGCGAAATCCTGCGGCGTCATCACCCGCGAGGTGACGATGTGCCCGCCAAGCCCCGGCATCACCGTCTCCTCCAGCCGCCGCTCGACGCGCTGGCGGAACGCCTCGGCCTCGCGCGCCCAATCCTGGCCGCCGCCCAGATGCGGCACCGGCGCCAGCGCATAGAAGGCGTCGCACCCCGCGGGCGCGAGCGCCGGATCGGTCGCCGTCGGCCGGTGCAGATAGAGGCTCATGTCCGGCGCCAGGCGCTTCTTCTCGAAAATATCGTCGAGCAGCCCGCGATAGCGCGGCCCCATCACGATCGTGTGGTGCGGCACCTCGCCGAACTGCCGGTTGGTGCCGAAATACCAGACGAACAACCCCATCGAGTAGCGCGCCGCGGCGAGCTTGCGGTCGGTCCAGCGCCGCCGCGCCACCCCGCGCAGCAGGTGGCCATAGGTAAACCCGGTGCAGGCGTCCGAGACCACGATATCCGCCGCGATCCGGCTGCCATCCGCGAGTTCGACGCCGCAGGCCGCCCCCTCGCGCACGAGGATCCGGTCGACCGGCGTGTTGCAGCGGATGCGGTTGCCCTGCCGCTCGATCAGCCGCGCCAGCCCGGCGACGATCGCCCCGGTCCCGCCCATCGCGAAATGCACGCCATGCCGGCGCTCCAAATGCAGGATCAGCGCGTAGATGGCGCTGACCCGGAACGGATTGCCGCCGACCAGCAGCGGATGGAAGCTCAGCGCCGCGCGCACCCGCGGATCGCGCACATGCCGCGCGACCAGCCCGTGCACGCTGCGATGGCCCGATAGCCGCACGAGGTCGGGCAGGATGCGCGCCATGTCGGTCCAATGGCCGAACGGCACGTGGCCGAGCTGCTCGAACCCGATCCGGTAGATCTCCTCGGTCATCGCGATGAAGCGCTCGTAGCCGGCGACATCGCCGGGCGCGAGCCGGCCGATCTCCGCGCACATCGCGTCATGATCGCCGGAGCAGTCGATATGCGAGCCATCGTCGAAGCGGATGCGGTAGAACGGGTCGATCGGCCGGAGATCGACATCGTCGGCCATCCGCCCGCCGGCCAGCGCCCAGAGTTCCTCCAGCAGGAACGGGGCGGTGATGATGGTCGGGCCGGCATCGAACACGAACCCGTTCTGCCGGAACACCGAGGCTCGCCCGCCGGGCTGCTCGCAGCGCTCCAGCACGGTGACGCGCCAGCCCCGCGCGCCGAGCCGGATCGCGGCGGCCAGCCCGCCGAACCCCGCCCCGATCACGATGGCATGCGGCCGCTTCGCCATCGCCTCCGGCCCCGCATCCTGACGGGCGATCACGTTCATGCCGCCAGCACCCCGATCTCGCGCGCGAAACCGGCGATCTCCCCGGCGACGGGCTCCGGCGCCTCCTCATGCGCGAGATGGCCGAGACGCGGCAGCACGATCACCCGCGCCTCCGGCACAAGACGCGCGATCTCCCGCGCATCGGCCGGCGGGATCGAGCGGTCCGCCGCCCCCACGATCAGCAAAAGCCTGGGTGCGAGACGCGGCAGCGCCGCGGCCAGCGGTGCGAGGTCCCAGTTCGCCATCATCGTCAGCGCCGCCCCCGCATGGCCGCTGCGCCGCGCCAGCCGTGCATAGAATTCCGCCCCCTGCGCATCGATGCGCGATCCGGTGCCGCGCAGCAGCCGCGCCACCACCGCCTTGTCCGCCGCGTGCCAGGCGAACACGCGCGGCACCAGCGGGTTGAGCGCGAACAGCCGCGCCAGCGGCGAGAACACCTGCCCGGCAACGCCCTTGAGCGGCAGCAGCGCGCCGTTGAGGCTGACCAGCCCCGCCGGCGCGATCCGCCCCTGCAGGCACATCTCGGCCAGGATTGCCGCCCCCGCCGAATGCCCGGCCACCAGCGCCGGCGGCGCCTCCAGCACGTCGAGCAATGTCGCGATCGCCCCGGCCATGCCGGGCAGCGACATGCGCGGCCAGAACGGCGCCGCGGTGAAGCCGTGGCCCGGCAGATCCGGCGCGATCACGGTGAAATCCCGCGCCAGCAGCGGCGCCAGCGCGCGCCAGGAATGGGTCGCCGCCCCGGTGCCGTGCAGCAGCAGCAGAACCGGCCCCGCCCCCATCACCTGAACGTGGAATCGCAGCCCGCCGGCGGTCACGAAGCGGCTCGCCGCCCGGTTCGGCCAGTCCCGCCCGTCGGTCTGCCAGTCGGGCGCATCGGCGTCGAACACCCGGTCCCACAGCGCGAGCGCGGCGCTCATGCGCCCTGCTCCGTGCGGATCGCCCGGCTCAGCGCGCGCGCATCGGCAAAGGGCAGCGGCAGGTAGCGCGCCCGCATCGCGCCGGCGAGTTCGGCGGCGAACGCGTTCGGCCGCGGCGCCGTGTCGATCACCAGGGCGGGAATTCCGTCGGCGGCACAGGCAGACGCCGCCGCCCGCGCATCCGCCGCCGCCGCCGCGCGGCCCGGCTGCCGGTCGCGGCCGATATTCGCCCCGCCATCGGTCAGCAGCACCAGCAGCGGCCGGTTGCCCCGCCGCCGCGCGCCGAGTGCCATGTCCCGCGCGGCGTCGATCCCGCTGGCCAGCGGCGTCGCACCGCCGCCCGGCAGCGCGGCAAGGCTCCGCCGGGCGCGGGCCAGCGCCGCGGTGGGCGGCAGCAGCAG
>NZ_JFHO01000119.1:0-23188 GCF_000724705.2 Acidiphilium sp. JA12-A1 | reverse complement strand
GGCCAGCTTCGCCATCAGCGTCCGCTTCTCCGCCTCGAGCCGGCCGATCGCCGCCTCGGCGTCGCGCGCGGCCTTGCGCAGCGGCGCGGTCGCCTCGCGGGCGACGGCGCGGGCCCGCCGGTCGTCCTTCGCCGCCGGCGCCGCCCTGCGCTCGGCTGTGCCGGACGGCTTCTGGGTGATCAGCCGGCGATAGGAGTCGAGATCGTCGTCATAGGCCGCAACCCGCCCGTCCGCGACGAGCAGCAGCCGGTCGGCCACGAGGTCGAGCAGATGCGTGTCATGGGTCACCAGCACCACCGCGCCGGCGAAATCGGTGATCGCGCGCACCAGCGCCTCGCGGGCATCGATGTCGAGATGGTTGGTCGGCTCGTCGAGGATCAGCACCTGCGGCGCGTCGCGCGTGGCGAGGGCGAGCAGCAGCCGCGCCTTCTCGCCGCCGGAAAGCTGGCCGACCACCGTCTCCACCCGGTCGGCGTCGAGGCCGAACCGCGCGGCCTGGGCGCGCAGCTCCGTCACCGTCGCCTTCGGCAACGCGCGGGCGAGATGGCCGAGCGGCGTATCCGCGAGGTCGAGATCGTCCTCCTGGTGCTGCGCGAAATAGCCGACGGTGATGCCCCTCGTGCGGAACGACGTCCCCGCCATCGGCTCCAGCCGCCCGGCCAGCGCCTTGGCCAGGGTCGACTTGCCGTTGCCATTGGCGCCGAGCAGGGCGATCCGGTCCTCCATGTCGATCCGCAGCGACACCTCGCGCAGCACCGGCTTGCCGTCATAACCCAGCGTCGCGCGGTCGAGGGCGAGCAGCGGCGGCGAGAGCGGCCGCGGTTCCGGGAAACTGAACCGCGTCGGCGCGTCCTCGACGATCGTGTCGATCACCGGCATCCGCGCCAGCGCCTTGAGGCGGGACTGCGCCTGCCGCGCCTTGGTCGCCTGGGCGCGGAAGCGGTCGACGAAGGCCTGCATGTGGGCGCGCTGGGCGGCGATCCGCGCCGCCTCGCGGTTCTGCTGCTCGGCCCGCTCGGTGCGGATGCGGACGAATTCGGCAAAGCCGCCCGGCGTCAGCGTGATCCTGCCGCGGTCGAGATGGGCGATGGAGTCCACCGCGCGGTCGAGCAGGTCGCGGTCGTGCGAGACCATCAGCACCGCGCCGGGGAAGCGGGCGAGCCAGGTCTCCAGCCACAGCGTCGCCTCGAGATCGAGATGGTTGGTCGGCTCGTCGAGCAGCAGCAGGTCGGGGGCGGCGAACAGCGCGGCGGCGAGCGCGACGCGCATCCGCCACCCGCCCGAAAAGCTCGACATCGGCCGGTTCTGCGCCGCCTCGTCGAACCCGAGCCCGGCGAGAATCGCCCCGGCCCGCGCGGGCGCCGATTCAGCATCGATCGCGATCAGCCGCTCATGGATCGCCGCCAGCCGCTCGGGTTCGGCGCTGGCGGCCTCGGCGAGCAGCGCGCCGCGCTCGGTATCGGCGGCGAGCACCACGGCGGCGGGCGTGACCGAACCGGCCGGCGCCTCCTGCGCCACCGTGCCGAGCCGCGCGCGGCTGGCCAGGCGGATGGTTCCGCCATCCGGCGCATGGGTGCCGGCGATCAGCTTCAGAAGTGTGGATTTTCCAGCGCCGTTGCGCCCGATCAGGCCGATCTTGCGGCCGGGATCGACGACCAGCCCCGCCCCTTCCAGCAGGGCGCGGCCGGCGATGGAAAAGGACAGGTCTTCGATCCGCAACAGGCTCATGGCCGCTTGCTATCGCACAAGCCGGGACTTGCCCACCCCGGCCCGGCCCTGTAAGGGCGCGCGCGACGGCTCAACTCCAGACACGAGGCTCCCCATGGCAACCGAACGCACCCTCTCGATCATCAAGCCCGACGCCACGCGCCGCAACCTCACCGGCCGCATCAATGCGAAGTTCGAGGAAGCGGGGCTGCGCATCGTCGCCCAGAAGCGCATCCGCCTGACCAAGGACCAGGCCGAGGCGTTCTATGGCGTCCACAAGGAGCGTCCGTTCTTCGCCGGGCTGGTCAGCTTCATGACCTCGGGTCCGGTCGTCGTCCAGGTTCTGGAAGGCGACGACGCCGTGGCCCGCAACCGCGCGATCATGGGCGCGACCGACCCCAGGAAGGCCGAGGCCGGCACCATCCGCGCCGAATTCGCCGAGGACATCGAGGCGAACTCCGTCCACGGCTCCGACGCGGCGGACACCGCGGCGCAGGAAATCGCCTTCTTCTTCGCCGGCGTCGAGATCGTCGGCTGATCTGACCGGCACATGCAAAAAAGGGGGCCTCGGGCCCCCTTTTTCATGCCGCGGTCACGCGGGTCTCAGGGCGCGCGGCCGAGATTGACCTGGTTCGGATTGGTCACCGCGCCGCCGATCGCGCCCACGGCGCCGCCGATCAGCGCGCCCGTCGCCGCCGAGCCGCCCGTCGCAGCCCCCAGGATCGCACCGGTGCCCGCGCCGATCGCGCCGCCGGAGAGAGCCCGCTGGCCGGGCGTATAGCCGCAACCCGCCAGCCCCAGCGCCACCACCGAGAGCAGCACGGGAACGATTAGCACCTGTTTCGATCTCACAGTCATTTCGGGATCTCCTTGTTTTGTTTCAAGCGATATAGGGTTTCGCGTTGCGACTGCATGGCCCCCGCATGTCGGCATTGTAACGGCGACAATCGGGCGACTTCGTGGCATCGCCGCTCCGCAGCCTTGTGAACCGCGTTTACAGCCTGTAATCCGGCCCCTGCATCGACACTCCCGGAAGGGTGCGTTACCAGACCACGTTGTTGAACCATTGCTTGACTGGGAACCAGTGCCCGGGATCACACCCGAACCCGGCCTGGCCGCGCGGAAAGGATTTCATGCTCTCCAGGCTTCTCGGGCTCATGTCCGCCGACATGGCCATCGACTTGGGCACCGCCAACACGCTCGTCTACGTGAAGGGGCGCGGCATCGTTCTTGATGAACCCTCTGTGGTCGCGATCGCCGAGGTGAAGGGGCGCAAGCAGGTGCTTGCCGTCGGCGAGGAGGCCAAGCACATGCTCGGCCGCACGCCGGGCAACATCTCCGCCATCCGCCCGCTGCGCGACGGCGTGATCGCCGATTTCGAGGTGGCGGAGGAGATGATCAAGCACTTCATCCGCAAGGTGCACAACCGGCGCGGCTTCGCCTCGCCGCTGATCATCGTCTGCGTCCCCTCCGGCTCCACCGCGGTCGAGCGCCGCGCCATCCAGGAAAGTGCCGAGAGCGCCGGCGCGCGCAAGGTGCTGCTGATCGAGGAGCCGATGGCCGCGGCGATCGGCGCCGGCCTGCCGGTCACCGAGCCCTCGGGCTCGATGGTGGTCGACATCGGCGGCGGCACCACCGAGGTCGCGGTGATCTCGCTCGGCGGCATCGTCTATGCCCGCTCGGTCCGCGTCGGCGGCGACAAGATGGACGAGGCGATCATTTCCTACCTCCGCCGCGGCCACAACCTGCTGATCGGCGAATCCTCGGCCGAGAAGATCAAGCTCGACATCGGCGCCGCCTGGGCCGACCCGCTGACCGACAATGACTGGCACGAGGTGAAGGGCCGCGATCTCATCAACGGCGTCCCGCGCGAGGTCAGGGTCACCCGCGCGCAGATCGCCGAGAGCCTTGCCGAGCCGGTCGGCCAGATCGTCGAGACCGTGAAGGTCGCCCTCGAGAACACGCCGCCCGAACTCGCCGGCGACATTGTCGACAAGGGAATCGTGCTGACCGGCGGCGGCGCGCTGCTCCGCGGCCTCGACGACGTGCTGCGCGATGCCACCGGCCTGCCGGTCGTCGTCGCCGACGAGGCCCTGCAATGCGTCGCCAAGGGAACCGGCCGCGCGCTCGAGGAACTCAAGCGTCTGCGCTCCGTGCTGTCGACGATGTATTGATCGCCGGCGCCGGGGTGTGCATCGTAGCGGTCTGGAGGAACTGAACATGGCGATCCGCAAGATCCTGCTGCCCCTCGCGGGCGTCGCTTCCGCCCGTGCCGCGCTCGGCACGGCGCTGATGCTCGGAGCGCGCTGGCGGGCCCATGTCCACGCCCTTCACGTCCGCACCGACACGCGCGATGTGGCCCCCCTCGCGGGCGAAGGGCTCTCCGGCGCCATGATCGAGGAGATGATGGCGACCACCGAGAAGGAGGGCAACACCGAGGCCAGGGCGCTGTCGGCGCTGTTCGACGCCGAAACCGCGGCCCACGGCATCGCCGTCGGCGCGCCGGTGCGCGACGCCAGCGGCGCCGTCGGCCAGGCCAGTGCCTGGTTCAGCTCGATCGTCGGCCGCGAGGAGGAACTCGTCGCCAGCGAGGCGCGCCTGTCCGATCTCATCGTCGTCCCGCATCCGAAATCGGCCGAGGAAGTCGCCTCCGCCGACGCGCTGCACGCCGTGCTGTTCGATTCCGGCCGCCCGGCGCTGATCGCCCCGGTCGAGCCGGCCGAGATGATCGGCTCCCGGATCGCGATCGCCTGGAACGGCACCGCGGAAAGCGCCTCGGCCGTCGCCTCCGTGCTGCCCTGGCTCTCCGGCGCGCAGCAGGTCCGCATCTTCCACTCGAACGACTATCAGCGCCAGGGTCCCGCCGCCGACCAGCTCGCCAGCTATCTCGAACTGCACGGCATCGCCGCGGACATCACCGAGTTCCGCGCCATCGACCGCAGCGCCGGCGCCGGCCTGCTCGCCGCCGTCACCGAATTCGGCGCCGACCTGCTCGCCATGGGGGCCTATTCGCATTCCCGCCTCCGCCAGCTCATCCTCGGCGGCGTGACGCGGCATGTCCTCGAGCACGCGCGGCTGGCGGTGCTGATGAACCGGTAGACAGGCGCGCGGATGTTCGGCGTCGAGGACGAGGCCACGGAAGCGGCGGTCCGGGCCTATGTGAAGCTGATGCGGGCCAGCCACGCCGTTCTCGCCCGCACGCAGGCGCGGCTGGCCGCCGCCGGCCTGACCCATGTCCAGCTCGGCGTGCTCGAGGCGCTGCTGCATCTCGGCCCTCTCACCCAGCGCGACCTCACCCGCAAGCTCCTCACCAGCCCCGGCAACCTGACCGACGTGATCGACAAGCTGGCCCGCCGCGGCCTTGTCGAGCGTGTCCAGTGCCCGGAAGACCGCCGCAGCGTCCGGGTCGTCCTCACCGCCGATGGCCGGCGCTTCATCGAGGAGTTGTTCCCCCGCCACGCCGGCGACATCGCCGCCGCGATGGGCGGGCTCGACGGCAAGGATCTCGCGGCGCTCGATGCGCTGCTGCGCCGGCTCGGCCTGGCGGCGGCCGGGGATTGAACGCCGGTCGAGACGGCCTATATCGTTCGATATCGAATAATATCACGCCTCACCGCGGTGGGTCGTGCAGGAGAAAGACGATGATCGACATCCGCCCCTTCGACTCGATCGGCCGTTTCCGCAACGAATGGCTGAACGCACATCACCACTTCAGCTTCGGCAGCTATCGCGATCCCGCCCGCATGGGCTGGGGCGCGCTGCGCGTCTGGAACGACGACGAGGTCGCGCCGCAGACGGGCTTCGACCCGCATCCGCATCGCGACATGGAAATCGTCACCTTCATCCGCCAGGGCGCCATCACCCATCAGGACGATCTCGGCAATCGCGGCGTCACCCGCGCCGGCGACGTGCAGGTGATGCATGCGGGCACCGGCATCGTCCACGCCGAATACAATCTCGAGGACGAACCCACCCGCCTGTTCCAGATCTGGATCATGCCGGACCGCCGCGGCGTCGAACCCGGCTGGGCCACGCGCGCCTTTCCGCGCGCGGCCGGCTCGGGCCTGCTCGTGCTGGCCGGCGGCCGGGCCGGCGATGCCGAGGCCGGCGCGCTCCCCCTGCATGCGGACGCCGCCGTGCTCACCGCGCGTCTTGCGCCCGGCGAACGCGTGACCCACGAGATCGCGCCGGGCCGCGCGGCCTATCTCGTCCCCGCCACCGGCGCGGTTACCGTCAACGGGCGGGCCGCCGCCGCGCGCGACGGTGTCGCGGTGAGCGGGGAACGCGCGATCGTGATCGAGGCCGGCACGGAAGAAACGGAACTCGTCCTTGTCGATGTTCGAGAATGAAACGAGTTTCATGGGGCCGGGATAGTGCTGTTTAGGAACCGCGCTATATCCGCATACGGGCGATCGATCCATTTCGGGAACTGTCCCGCCTGCGGAATGGATACTGTATCGGATCGGCGCCCTGCCTGCTGCGACGCTCCCGGCGGCGCATCTCGCGCCCCCTCGCGGGGCGGCCCATCTCCCGCCGGCGCCGCCGGCCGAACAAGAAGGATAGACTGAATGAAACTGTTCCTCGCCCGCCGCCGGCCCGGGCAGCTCGCTGCCCTCACCGCCGTCATGCTGGCCGGCGGCACGCTTGCCGCGATTTCGCTCGACAGCGCCTTCGCCAACGACAAGGCGTTCGACGCCACGTCGAAAGTCCAGAAGGACTTCAAGCCGATCCCGAGCTTCGCCCCCCTGGTCAAGGACGTCAGCCCCGCGGTCGTCTCGGTGACCGTGCATCTCAAGGTCCAGCAGGCCGACAACACGCAGGCGCAGAACGGCATGCCGCCCGGCATGCCCTTCGCCTTCCCCTTCCCCTTTCCGCAGCCGCAGCAGCCCCAGGCCGTGGAAGCCAAGGGCTCGGGCTTCTTCATCTCGTCCGACGGCTACATCGTGACCAACAATCACGTGGTGAAGAACGCGAAGTCGGTCTTCGTCACGCTGTCCGACGGATCGAAGCTGCCGGCCAAGATCGTCGGCACCGACCCGAGCACCGATCTCGCGGTGCTCAAGGTCAAGCGCGACAAGCCCTTCCCCTACCTGCAGCTCGGCGACTCGGCGAAGGTCGTGCCCGGCCAGTGGGTGATCGCGATCGGCAACCCGTTCGGCCTCGCCGAAACGGTGACGACCGGCGTCGTCTCCGCCCTCGGCCGCGACATCGGCGACGGCCAGTACGACAGCTTCATCCAGATCGACGCGCCGATCAACGAGGGCAATTCCGGCGGCCCGCTGCTCAACCAGCGCGGCGAGGTCATCGGCGTGAACACCGCGATCCTCACGCCGTCCGGCGGCTCGGTCGGGATCGGCTTCTCGATCCCCTCCGACATGGTCAGGCGGATCGCCGACGAGCTGATCAAGTCCGGCCACGTCACCCGCGGCTTCATCGGCGTGCAGGTGCAGACGATCACGCCGGAAATGGCCCAGGCCATGGGCGTTCCCGTGCATGACGGCCGCGCCGACGGCGCGCTGATCGCGGAGACCATGCCGAACGGGCCGGCGGCCAAGGCCGGCCTGAAGCCCGGCGACATCATCACCAAGGTCGATGGCAAGATGGTGCGCGACCCGCGCGAACTCGCCCTCGCCATCTCCGGCATCAAGCCGGACGGCAAGGCCAGCATCACCTATCTGCGCGGCGGCGCGTCGCACGAGCTGAACCTGCGCGTCGAGAAGATGCCGGCCAATGCCGAGGCGGCGTTCGCGCCGGGCGGCAGCCAGAGCGGCCCGGCCATGCACAAGCCGGAACTCGGCCTCTCCCTCGCCCCGCTGAGCGATGCCGCCCGTCAGCAGCTCAACCTGCCGGACAATGTCTCGGGCGCGCTGATCGCCCATGTCGCGCCGAACTCCCCGGCCGACGAGGCCGGGCTGCGCTCGGGTGACGTCATCGTCGGCGTCGGCAGCATGACGGTGAACAACCCCGACCAGGCGGTCGCCGCGATCCGCAAGGCCGAAGCCGCGAAGGCGAAGGCGATCGCGCTGCGGGTGATGCGCGGCAACCAGGCCCTGTTCGTCGCGGTGCCGCTGCCCAAGGAAAAGGCCGGCAAGTAAGGGCGAACCGTTTTTCCGCCCGGCCGGGCAAGCGGGGCACAGCATACTCTCCGCGGCCCGGCCGGGAACCGGTTTCTGCTCAATTCGCCTCCGGCTCTTGCGGGCCGGAGGCGTTTCTGTTTTCGAAAGGATATTCCTTACGGAAACGGGGCCGTCATGACCATGACCGACATTGCAACCGGCGCGCTCGATGCCGATCTCGCGGCGCTCGAGGCGGAAAGCATCGAGATCATCCGCGAAACCGCTTCGGGGTTCCGCAACCCGGTGATGCTCTATTCGATCGGCAAGGACAGCTCGGTGATGCTGCATCTGGCGATGAAGGCGTTCTACCCGGCGAAGCCGCCCTTCCCGCTGATGCATGTCGATACCGGCTGGAAATTCCGCGAGATGATCCGTTTCCGTGACGAAACGGTGCGGCGCCTCGGCCTCCGCCTCATCGTCCGCCACAACGCCGAGGCCGCCGCCCGCGGCGTCAACCCGTTCGACTACGGCGCCTCGACCTACACGCAGGTGATGAAGACCGAAACGCTGAAGGCCGGGCTCGACGAGCTGCAGTTCGACGCGGCCTTCGGCGGCGCCCGGCGCGACGAGGAAAAATCCCGCGCCAAGGAGCGCATCTTCTCGGTCCGCACCGCCGGCCACGGGTGGGACCCGAAGGCGCAGCGGCCGGAAATCTGGAACCTGTTCAACACCCGCCTCGCCCCCGGCCAGACCATGCGCGTCTTCCCGCTCTCCAACTGGACCGAGGCGGATATCTGGAACTACATCGCCCGCGAGAACATCCCCGTCGTGCCGCTGTATTTCGCGAAGGAGCGCCCGGTGGTCGAGCGCGGCGGCCAGCTCCTGATGGTCGATGACGACCGCCTCCCCCTCCGCCCCGGCGAGGTGCCGCAGCTGCGCAAGGTCCGCTTCCGCACGCTCGGCTGCTACCCGCTCACCGCCGCGATCGAGTCCGATGCCGAAACGCTCGAGGCGGTGCTCGCCGAAATGCGCGAATCCCGCGTCTCCGAGCGCCAGGGAAGGCTGATCGACCACGACGATGCGGCGGCGATGGAAAAGAAGAAGCGCGAGGGATATTTCTGATGAACGAGATGAGCACGACCGCCTCCCGCTCGCTGCTGCGCCTGCTGACCTGCGGCTCGGTCGATGACGGCAAGTCCACCCTGATCGGCCGGCTGCTGTTCGACACCGACAACATCCCCGACGACCAGCGCGCCGCCCTCGAACGCGATTCGCGCAAATACGGCACCGACGGCGCCAATATCGACTACGCCCTCCTCGTCGACGGGCTGGAGGCCGAGCGCGAGCAGGGCATCACGATCGACGTCGCCTACCGTTTCATGGCGACGAGGCGGCGCAAGTTCATCATCGCCGACACGCCCGGCCACGAACAGTATACCCGCAACATGGCCACCGGCGCCTCCACCGCGCAGCTCGCCATCCTGCTCGTCGACGCGAGCCAGGGCCTGCTGACCCAGACCCGCCGGCACGCCTTCATCGCCGACCTGCTCGGCATCCGCCACGTCGTCCTCGCGGTCAACAAGATCGACCTGATCGGCTTCGACCAGGCGCGCTTCGACGCCATCGCCGAGGAATTCCGCGCCCTCGCCGCGCGGTTCCATTTCGAGACGATCACCCCGATCCCGCTCTCCGCCCGCCATGGCGACAACGTCGTCCATCGCAGCGCGCGCATGCCCTGGCATGACGGCCCCACCCTGCTCGAGCATCTGGAGACCATCGAGCCCGGCGGCACCGGCGCCGGGCCGTTCCGCTTCCCCGTGCAATGGGTCAACCGGCCAGACGCCGATTTCCGCGGCTATGCCGGCACGCTCGCCGGCGGCGAGGTGAAGCCGGGCGACGAGGTGGTGGTCGCCGCCTCCGGCCAGCTCACCCGCATCGCCCGCATCGTCACCGCCGATGGCGACCGCCCCGCCGCCCGCGCCGGCGATGCCGTCACCCTCACCCTCGCCGACGAGGTCGATCTCTCCCGCGGCGACGTGCTCGCCAGTCCCGGCGCCCGGCCGGACGTCGCCGACCAGTTCGCCGCCGACCTCGTCTGGATGGCCGAGGCGCCGCTCTTCGCCGGCCGGCCCTATATCGTCAAGCTCGGCACCGCGACGGTCTCCGGCGTCGTCTCGCGCATCAAGCACAAGGTCAACGTCAACAATTTCGACGAACTCGCCGCCGATTCGCTCACGCTGAACGAGGTCGGCTCGGTCAATGTCGCCCTCGCCACCCCGGTCGCCTTCGATCCCTACACGCTGAACCCGCGCACTGGCGCCTTCATCCTGATCGACCGGATGACCAACGCCACCGTCGCCGCCGGCATGATCCGCCATCCGCTGCGCCGCGCGAGCAACATCCACCGCCAGGCGCTGACCATCGACCGCGCCGCCCGCGAGGCGCTGAACGGCCACCGCCCGGCGATCCTCTGGTTCACCGGCCTGTCCGGCTCCGGCAAGTCGACCATCGCCAACGCGCTGGAGACGAAGCTGCACCTGCTCGGCGCGCACACCTACCTGCTCGATGGCGACAATGTCCGCCACGGCCTCAACCGCGACCTCGGCTTCACCGATACCGACCGGGTGGAGAACATCCGCCGCGTCGCCGAGGTGGCGAAGCTCTTCGCCGATGCCGGCATGATCGTGCTGGTCAGCTTCATCTCGCCCTTCCGCGCCGAGCGCAACATGGCGCGCGAACTCGTCGAGCCCGGCCTGTTCCACGAGGTCTTCGTCGACACGCCGATCGAGGTCTGCCGCCAGCGCGACCCGAAAGGCCTCTACCGCAAGGCCGATGCCGGCGAGATCCGCAACTTCACCGGCATCGACAGCCCCTACGAACCGCCGGAAGCGCCCGAATTCCACCTGCGCACCACAACGGCGGACCCCGACGCGCTGGCCGAAGCGCTCCTCGCCGCGCTGCGCCCGCAACTCGGCCTCGGCCTCTGACGGCCCCGTCTCCGGCCGCCCCGCGCGGCCGGAGAACACTAGCCGAGAGCCGCCGCCGGCGCCTATAAGCCGGCATGTCGTACAACAGTTTCGGCCATCTCTTCCGCGTCACCACCTGGGGCGAAAGCCACGGCCCCGCGATCGGCTGCGTCGTCGACGGCGTGCCGCCGCGCATCCCGCTCTCGGAAGCGGACATCCAGCCCTTCCTCGACCGCCGGCGGCCCGGCCAGTCCCGCTTCACCACCCAGCGCCGCGAGCCGGACATCGTCCGCATCCTCTCCGGCGTCCATGGCGGTGTCACCACCGGCACGCCGGTCGCCCTGCAGATCGAGAACACCGACCAGCGCTCGCAGGACTACGCCAACATCGCCGACCGTTTTCGCCCCGGCCATGCCGACATCGCCTATCACTGGAAATACGGCGTCCGCGATCCGCGCGGCGGCGGCCGCTCCTCGGCGCGGGAGACGGCGACGCGCGTCGCCGCCGGCGCCATCGCCCGCAAGATCCTCGGCGAGCGCGTGCGCATCCGCGGCGCGCTGGTGCAGATGGGCCGGCACGCGATCGACCGCGCCCGCTTCGACTGGGACGAGGTGGACCGCAACGCCTTCTTCTGCCCCGACCCCGAGGCCGCGAAGGCCTGGGCCGAGGAGCTCGACGCCGTGCGCAAGGCCGGCTCCTCGCTCGGCGCCGTGGTGGAAGTCGTCGCCGAGGGCCTCTCCCCCGGCCTCGGCGCGCCGGTCTACGCCAAGCTGGACGCCGATCTCGCCGCGGCGATGATGAGCATCAACGCGGTCAAGGGTGTCGAGATCGGCGACGGTTTCGCCGCCGCCGCCCTGCGCGGCGAGGAGAACGCCGACGAGATGCGGATGAACGAGGACGGCACGGTGCGCTTCCTCGCCAACCATGCCGGCGGCGTGCTCGGCGGCATCTCGACCGGCCAGCCCGTCATCGTCCGCTTCGCGGTGAAGCCGACCAGCTCGATTCTCACCCCGGTCCACAGCGTCGACTCCGATGGCGACGAGGTCGATATCCAGACCAAGGGCCGGCACGATCCCTGCGTCGGCATCCGCGCGGTGCCGGTCGGCGAGGCGATGATGGCCTGCGTTCTGGCCGACCAGCTGCTGCTGCACCGCGCCCAGTGCGGCGAAACCGGCGCCGGGCGCCTGCCGCTGGCAAAAAAGTGATAGCGGCCGGGCGTGACGTGAGGTAGACGATTTGTCCATGAACAATTCACGCGCGCCCGCCGGCATCCGGACCCAGGTCAACGCCCTGATCGAGCGTGCCGGCCGAAAATCCTGGGCGGCGCGCATCGAGCGCCTGCATGACGAGGCGGCGTCGAGCCCCCGTTACGGCCGGCTGGTCGCCCTGCGCCACGCCGCCGAATTCGCCGCGGAGAAAGTCGCGCGCGACCTGCCCCTCGCGCCGGTGGACCATGTTCTCGCCGCCCGTGTCGCGGCGCTCGAACCCCTCGCCGCCGGGCTCGACGATGCCGGGCGCGTCCGCTTCGAGGCCGCGCTCGCCGCGGCGCTGGAGGATGACGGCACGCTGATCCCGCTGCTCCACCTGCACGATACCGCCGAGCGCCACCGCGCGATGGGGTTCGAGGTCGCCTTCGCCGGGCTCGAGGACGGCGCGAGCTTCGACCTGCTGGCCACGCGCGAGGGCGCGGCGGTGGAAATCGCCTGCGACACGCTCTCCGCCGAGGCCGGCCGCCTCGTGCATCGCGCCGCCTGGATGCGGCTGATGGACCGGATCGACCCCGACCTGCAGACCTGGCTCTCCGCGCATCCCGGCCGCTACCTGCTGAAAATGACCCTCCCGCGCGGCCTGCGCGAGGCGGGGACCAACGGCACCGAGGCCCTCGCCGAACTGCACCGGCGGATCAACTTCATGCTCGCCTCGGCCAGGCGTTCGGATCACGACGAGGCCGCCGTCCTCCGGCTCGACCCGCTGATGCTCGCCGCCGCCCAGGCCAGCGAGAACGGGCTGATGAACCGCCTGCGCCACGAATTCGGCCCCGAGGCCAATCTCGCCGTCACCGGCGACGGCCAGGGCGTCTTCGTCCTCGCCGCCCGCGCCGGCAGCGAGAACGAGGTGGCGGTGGCCATGCGCAACCGCCTCGCCGCCCTGGCGCCGTCGCGGCTGACCGGCACCCGCCCCGGCATCCTCGCGATGTTCATCGAGGATACCGACCGGCTGGAATGGCGCCTCCTGCGCGAGCAGCTCGCGCTGGAGGGCGAGGCAAGGCAGTTCCTCACCTTCCCCGAGGCGAGGCCGGTCGTCGCCGTCACCTGCACCTCGCGGATCGAACTCTGCGCCGTGGACGGTGCCGATGCGCTGCGCTTCCGCAACCCGACGCATCCCGCCGGCAAGCTGCCGGCCCTCGCCCCCGCCGTGCTCTCGGTTTGCTGAACGCGCCCGGCGGGTCCGATCCTCGCCAAGGGTTGTCAAAGGGTCACCTTCGGCCCAGTCTCCCCGTGCCGGTCACCGCACCGGCCACCATAATGGGGAGAGAAACATGAGTTCTGGAACCGTGCGCCGGGTGCGGCGCAACTCCGTGGGCATCCTTGCCGTCGCCGCGCTGACGGCACTCCCGTTGCTGGCCCACGCCAAGCCGAAGCCCATCGTGGTCGGCATCACCGCCTGGCTCGGATCGATTCCCGGCCGTTCCATCGCCGATGGCGCCACCCTCGCCGCCGAGGAAATCAACGCCAAGGGCGGCGTGAACGGGCGGCCGATCAAGCTCGTCATCGAGGACAACCACAATTCCACGACGGACGCGATCCGCTCGTTCCAGCGCATGGTCAGGGAGGACCACGCGGTCGCCATCGTCGGCGACTTCACCAGCGAGGTGGGCCTGGCGCTCGAACCCTGGGCGGCGCGCATGCACGAGCCCTTCCTCATCACCGGCGCCGCGTCGAACAAGCTCACGGAATTCGTGCACGCCAACTACGCCCAGCACAAATACATCTTCGAGCCCAACCTGAATTCCGGCGAACTCGCGCAGAACATCTGCGATGCGGCGAAATCCGTCCTCGTCGGCAAGCTCCACATGAAGACCGCGGTCGTCATGAGCGAGGACGCCGCCTGGACCCTGCCGCTCGACGCCGGCTTCAACAAATGCCTGCCGAAAGCCGGGCTCAAGGTGCTGAAGGATATCCGCTTCGCGCCCAACACCTCGGACTTCACGCCGATCTACCAGCAGATCGAGGCGATGCACCCGGACGTGATCATCACCGGCTGGGCCCATGTCGGCGTGAAGCCGACCACCCAGTGGGCCGAGCAGAACGTGCCGATCCCGCTGATGGGCATCAGCTCGCAGGCAACCTCGACCACCTTCTGGAAAGCGACCAACGGGGCAACCCAGGGGGTCATCACCATCGCGCCGGCCGCCGCCGGGGTGGCGATCACGCCGAAGACGCAGCCGTTCATGAAGGCCTACCAGGCGAAATTCCACACCTCGCCGGCCTATACCGGCTTCACCACGTATGACGCGATGTACGCCCTCGCCGCCGCGATCGAACGGGCGAAATCGACCAAGGCGGGGCCGCTGGTCGCCGCCCTGGCCAAGACCGACCGCGTCGGCACCGAGGGGCCGATGCAGTTCAACGGGCCGAAGGCGCGCTTCGCCAACGGCATCGTCTATGGCAAGGGCCACGTCCGGTGGATCGACGTCCAGTGGCAGGACGGCACGCAGAAAGTCATCTGGCCGGCGGATCTCGCCAACGCGAAGCCGAAATTCCCGAGCTTCGTGAAGCTGCCGGGCTCGAAATAGCCCTTCCTCCCGGCCAGACCCGAACGGCCCGCGGCCGGAGGCCATCCTCCGGCCGCGGGTTTTTCCTGCCGCCCGGTCTGGACTTCGCGGCGCGGGGCCGCGAAACATCCGCCATCACCCAGTCCAACGGAGTATGTCGATGTCCCGTCTCACGCTCGAAGCCGCCAACCGCATCATCGAGGGCGCCCGCGCCAGGGGCCGCGAACTCGGCCTCGCGCCGCTCACCGTCGTCGTGCTCGATGCCGGCGGCCACATGATCGCCCTCGCCCGCGAGGACGGCTCGGGCATCGCGCGCGTCGAGATCGCCACCGGCAAGGCCTGGGGCGGCCTCGGCGTCGGCGCCGGCTCGCGCATGCTGTTCGACCGCTGGAACGCCGGCGGCGCCGGTTTCGTCACCGCCCTTGCCGCGGCGACCGGCGGGCGCATGGTGCCGGTGCCGGGCGGCGTGCTGGTCACCGCCGACGGCGCCGTGCTCGGCGCGGTCGGCATTTCCGGCGACACCTCGGACAATGACGAGGCCTGCGCCATCGCCGGCATCGAGGCCGCCGGCCTCACCCCCCGCGCGAACTGACGGCCCGGCGCGCCGGAAGGCCGTTCAATCGTCTGGTCGCAAGCCGCCGTCCCCGGCCGGGCACGCCGCCCGGCCGGGGCACGCTTTCAGCCGGCCCCGTCGCCCAGCGGCACGACGATCCAGCTCGTTCCCGCCGGCCCGCCCACCAGCAGCGGCACGACGTGCCGGCTCGCCTTCACGCCGTCCTGCAAGGCCGCCGCGGTCGTGACGAAATGCGGCCCGACGGCCTCGATCAGCGTATCCGGGAGCAGCCCGGCCCGCGCCGCCGGGCCATCCTTGGCGACCGTGATCACGATCACGCCCGCCCCGCCCGGATGCGCGGCCACACCGATGCCGAGCGCGGGAATTTCCGTCGGAACCAGCGCGGGCTTCGCCGCCGGCTTGCCGGTCTTTCCCTTGGCGGCCGGCGCCGGCTCGATCGTGATCGCCGCCTCCTCCGTCCTGCCGCCGCGTTCATAGGTCATCCGCGCCTCGTGCCCGACCGGGATCTCCGCCAGCGCGACCTTGAAATCATGCACCGTGGCCACCTTCCGGCCGTCCACCGCCGTCACCACGTCGCCCGGGCCGAGCTTGCCGGCGGAAGGCCCGTCCGCGACCACGCCGCCGACCACCACCCCATCGGTCGAGGCCAGATGCCAGGCCGCCTTCATGTCCTCCGACACATGCTCGATCCGCAGCCCCGCCCAGCCGCGCTTCATCGCGCCATCGGCGATGATCGCCGCCGCCACCGGCCGCACCATGCTCGACGGAATCGCGAACCCGATCCCGACCGACCCGCCCGAAGGCGAGTAGATCGCCGAATCGACGCCGATGACCTCCCCCTTCGCGTCCAGCAGCGGCCCACCCGAATTGCCGCGGTTGATGGCGGCGTCGGTCTGGATGAAATCGTCATACGGCCCCGAGCCGATGTCGCGGTGCAGCGCGCTCACCACCCCCGCCGACACGCTGAAGCCGAGGCCGAACGGATTGCCGATCGCCACCACCCAGTCGCCGAGCACCAGCTGCGAGCTGTCGCCGAAATGCAGGAAGGGCACCGGATGATGCGCGTCGATCTTCAGCACCGCGAGATCGGCCTTCTTGTCCGAGCCGACCAGCTTCGCGGTGAAGATCGAGCCGTCATGCATCGTCACCTTGATCTCGCTCGCCCCGGCGATGACGTGATGATTGGTGACGATATAGCCGGTCGGGCTGATGAAGAACCCGGTGCCGAGCGCCTGCTCGGCCTTCGGCGGCACGATCAGCGTGCTCGTGTCCGCCGGCTCCGATTTCGAAGGCGCCGCCGCCCCCTGGTCGGGCGGCGGCATCTCGCCGGACTTGTCGCCCTTTCCCTTGGAGGGATCGATGCTCTCGATATCCACCACGGCGGGCAGCGCCGCGCGCGCCACCTGCGCGACCGCGGGCGGCGCCGGCACGGCATGGGCCGGGGACGAGGACAGCAGCAGGCCGAGCGCGAGGGCCGCGCCGGCGGTCGGAACCAAAATCGCGAAACGCATCATCCCGTCAGAGTGAGGCGAGATCGCCGATCCGGCAAGAGACCATCTCGCGGATTTGCGCGGGCGTGGCCCCGGCGTCCCGCAGATCGCGCAGCGTCGCCGCCCGGTCGCGCTTGGCCAGCCGCCGCCCCGCCGCGTCGCGGATCAGCGGATGATGGGCATAGGCCGGATGCGGCCAGCCCAGCAGCGCCTGCAGCAGCACGTGAACATCCGTCGCCGCCCGCAGGTCCTCGCCCCGCGTCACATGCGTCACCTCCTGCGCCGCATCGTCATGGCAGACGCAGAGATGATAGCTCGCCGGCACGTCCTTGCGCGCCAGCACCACATCGCCATGCGGCCGCGGATCGGCCTCCACCCAGCCTTCCGCCGCCTCGTGATAGCGCAGCCGCCCGGCCATCGCCGCGGCCCGGTCCATCCGCAGCCGCAGCGCATAGGGCTCGCCTTGCGCCGCCCGCGCGTCCGCCAGCGCCGGATCGAGCCCGCGGCAGGTGCCGGGATAGGCCGCCTCGGCCCCGTGCGGCGCGCCGAGGGCCGCGGCAATCGCCGCCCGCGTGCAGAAGCACCGGTAGAGCAATCCCATCGCCTCCAGCCGCGCCAGCACCGCCCGGTACTCGTCGAAATGCGCCGACTGCACCCGCACCGCGCCATCCCAGGCCAGGCCGAGCCAGGCCAGGTCCTCCAGGATCGCCTCGGCGAATCCGGGCCGGCAGCGCCCGGCATCGATATCCTCGAGCCGCAGCAGGAACCGCCCGCCCGCCCCGCGCGCCAGGTCGTGCCCGGCCATGGCCGAGGCCGCGTGGCCGAGATGCAGGTAGCCGGTCGGGCTCGGCGCGAAACGGGTGACGATGGACATCGGCCTCCACGATGATACGCTCCCCCGCAAATGCAAGGAGCAGGACTTCATGGCTGAACTGGACGGACCGCGCTGGGGCCCGGCGAACGGCGGCAAGGCGCGGCAACTGGTGGTGCTGTGCCACGGCGTCGGCGCCGATGGCAACGACCTGATCGACCTCGCGCCCTACTGGGCCCGCGCGATCCCCGATGCCGCCTTCGTCGCCCCGCACGCGCCCGACCCGTTCGACCTCGCCCCCTTCGGCCGCCAGTGGTTCCCGATCGGCACGCTCGACCCGCACGCGCTCGGCGGCGGCGTGCGCCGGGCTCGCGCGGCGCTCGACCCGTTCATCGACGCCGAACTCGCCCGCCTCGGCCTGCCGGCCGATGCCTATGCGCTGATGGGCTACAGCCAGGGGGCTATGACCGTGCTGTTCACCGGCCTGCGCCGGGCGGTGCCGCCGCGGGCGATTCTCGCCTATTCCGGCGCGCTGCTCGCCCCCGAGTCGCTGCCCGCCGAACTCGCCGGCCGCCCGCCGGTCCTGCTCGTCCATGGCGAGGCCGACGAGATCGTCCCGCCCTCCCGCTCGCGCGATGCCGAGGCCGCCCTGCGCGCCGCCGGCGTGCCGGTCGAGAGCCTCCTTGTCCCGAAACTCGCCCACGGAATCGACGATTCCGGGCTGTCCCTCGGCGCCCTCACGCTCCAGCGCGCCTTCGCCGCCCCGGCCTCGCCCGCGTGACAAGCTGTTGACATTGCGAAACCCGCCTTGCGGCCCCGGGTCGTTGGCGCCATATTTCACTCATGGAATCGGTGCAGAACATTGCAGGGCGTTTCCAGTCCGAGGCCGGCCCGGTGATCTGGTCGCCCTTCTGGGAGCGGTTCAGTAATGCCTGACGGCGGGCAGAACTTTCCCGCCCTCGTGCTGAACGCGGATTTCCGTCCGCTCTCCTATTTTCCGTTGTCGCTCTGGTCCTGGCAGGACGCCGTCAAGGCCGTCTTCCTCGACCGCGTTTCCGTCCTGTCGGAATACGAGCACGAGGTGCATTCCGTCTCCTCGGCGATGCGCCTGCCCTCGGTCATCGCGCTGAAGGATTTCGTCCCCGGCCTGCGCCAGCCCGCCTTCACCCGCTTCAACGTCTTCCTCCGCGACGGCTTCACCTGCCAGTACTGCCACAGCCGCCTGCCCGCCCCGGAACTGACCTTCGACCACGTCATCCCGCGCGCCCGCGGCGGCCGCACCACCTGGGAGAACGTCGTCACCGCCTGCGGCGCGTGCAACCTGCGCAAGGGCTCGAAACTCCCGCGCGAATGCCACATGTTCCCCTATGAAACGCCGCGCCGGCCGAACAGCTGGGAGCTGCAGGACCGCGGCCGCGCCTTCCCGCCCAACTACCTGCACGAAAGCTGGCGCGACTTTCTCTACTGGGATACCGAATTGGAGACCTGATCCGGTTTCATCCGCCTGCCATATCGGCTATCCGTGCGGAACGGAGAGCCAGAATGAACAAGCCGATACCCAATTCCCTGCGCACCCTGCCCGACGACCGCGGCCGCTTCGGCGAGTTCGGCGGCAGGTTCGTCGCCGAAACCCTGATGCCGCTGATCCTCGAGCTCGAGGCGGCCTACGAGGCGGCGAAGGACGATCCCGATTTCATGCGGGAATTCCAGTATTACCTGCAACATTATGTCGGCCGCCCCAGCCCGCTCTGGTTCGCCGAGCGGCTGACGAAGGAACTCGGCGGCGCCAAGGTCTATTTCAAGCGCGACGAGCTGAACCACACCGGCGCGCACAAGATCAACAACTGCATCGGCCAGATCCTGCTCGCCAAGCGCATGGGCAAGACGCGCATCATCGCCGAGACCGGCGCCGGCCAGCACGGCGTCGCCACCGCGACGGTGGCCGCCCTCTTCGGCCTGCCCTGCATCGTCTACATGGGCGCCACCGATGTCGAGCGGCAGCAGCCCAACGTCTTCCGCATGAAGCTGCTCGGCGCCGAGGTCCGCCCCGTGACCTCCGGCGCGTCGACGCTGAAGGACGCGATGAACGAGGCGCTGCGCGACTGGGTCGCGAATGTGCGCGACACCTTCTACATCATCGGCACCGCCGCCGGCCCGCACCCCTATCCCGCCATGGTGCGGGACTTCCAGTCGGTCATCGGGGTCGAGGCCCGCGCCCAGATGATGGAGGCCGAGGGCCGCCTGCCGGATGTCGCGATCGCGGCGATCGGCGGCGGCTCCAACGCCATCGGCCTGTTCCACGCCTTCCTCGACGAGCAGGTGAAGCTGATCGGCGTCGAGGCCGCCGGCCGCGGCCTCGATTCGGGCGAGCACGCCGCCTCCCTCTCGCGCGGCCGCCCCGGCGTGCTGCACGGCAACCGCACCTACCTGCTGCAGGACGATGACGGCCAGATCCTCGAGGCCCACTCGATCTCCGCCGGGCTCGACTATCCGGGCATCGGCCCCGAGCATTCCTACCTGCACGATATCGGCCGCGTGGAATACGTGTCCGCGACCGACGACGAGGCCCTCGCCGCCTTCCAGCTCTGCTGCCGCACCGAGGGCATCATCCCCGCCCTCGAGCCCTCGCACGCCCTCGCCCATGTCGCGAAGATCGCCCCCGGCATGGACAAGGAGAGCATCATCCTGATGAATCTCTGCGGCCGCGGCGACAAGGACATCTTCACCGTCGCCCGCCATCTCGGAGAACAGATTTGAGCCGCATCGCCGCCACCTTCGCCCGCCTCCGCGATGAGGGCCGGGCGGGCCTGATCCCCTTCGTCGAGGCGTTCGACCCCGATCGCGAAACCTCCGCCACCCTGCTCGCCGGCATGGCCGCCCGCGGCGCCGACCTGATCGAGATCGGCATGCCCTTCACCGACCCGATGGCGGACGGCCCGACCATCCAGCAGGCCGGCCGCCGGGCGCTGCGCGCCGGTGCGACCCTCGCCGGCACGCTCGGCCTGGTGCGCGACTTCCGCGCTGTCAACGACACCGTGCCGCTGATCCTGATGGGCTATCTCAACCCCATCCTCTCCTACGGCGTCGAGCGCTTCACCGCCGATGCCGCCGCCGCCGGCGTCGATGGCGTCATCGTCGTCGACCTGCCGACCGAGGAGGCCGACCTGCTGCTGCCGCATCTGCGCCAGCACCGCATCGACCTCATCCGCCTCGTCGCCCCCACCACGACGGATGAGCGCCTGCCCGTCGTGCTCAACGACTCCTCCGGCTTCGTCTATTACGTCTCGATCACCGGCATCACCGGCACCCGCACCGCCTCCGCCGAGGATCTCGCGCGCGACATCCCCCGCGTCCGCAAGGCGACGGACATGCCGGTCGCCGTCGGCTTCGGCGTCCGCACCCCCGCCCAGGCTGCAACGGTGGCGCGGTTCGCCGATGCCGCCGTGGTCGCCTCGGCGCTGATCGACAAGCTCGCCGCCGGCCTCGATGCCGACGGCAAGGCCCCGCCCGCCATCGTCGAGGCGGTGCTGGACGATGTCGCCGCCCTGGCCGCGGCGGTGCGCGGCGAGCGCCGCGCCGCCTGAGGCGGTCAGAGCACTTTCCGATCCTTCCGGATCGGATGTAGTGCTCTATCGTATTGATAAAAAACAATAGTTTGGTGGCCTGCCTGTCCCTGAAATTCACCCACGAATTTCAGGGGCAGGGCACTACACCGCCTTGGCGCCGATATCCCGGCGGCAGAACCCGCCGGGAAAGCCGATCCGCCGCACCGCGACATAGGCGCGGTCGATCGCCTCGCGCAGGTCATCGCCCGTCGCCGTCACCGCCAGCACCCGCCCGCCGGCACTCACCAGCGCGCCGTCGCGCCGCGCCGTGCCGGCCTGGAACACCGTCGTCTCCGGCAGCCCGGCCACCCCGGCGAGGTCGATCGGATGGCCCCTCTCATAGGGGCCCGGATAGCCCTTCGCCGCCATCACCACCGTCGCCGCCGCGCCGTCCCGCCAGTCGAGCCGGGTTTCCCGATCGAGCCGCCCCCGCGCCGCATCGGCGAGCACCGGCAACAGGTCGGTCCTCAGCAGCGGCAGCAGCGTCTCGCATTCCGGATCGCCGAACCGCACGTTGAACTCGATCAGCCTCGGGCCGGAGGCGGTGAGCATCAGCCCGGCGAACAGGAAGCCGCGGAACGGCGTCCCGCGCCGCGCCATCGTCCGCAGCGCCGGGCGGACGATCCGCTCCATCGCCGCCCCGATCACCGCCCCCGAGGCCGCCGGCGGCGGCGCGATCGCGCCCATCCCGCCGGTATTCGGCCCGGTATCGCCATCGCCCACCCGCTTGTGGTCCGACGCGGTGCCGCAGAACACCGCGGCCTCGCCGTCGCAGATCGCGAACAGCGAGATCTCGGTGCCGATCAGGCATTCCTCGATCACGATCTCCGCACCCGAGGCGCCGTGCAGCCCGCCCTCCAGCATCGCCGCCACGGCCTCGCGCGCCTCCTCATCGGTCGCGGCGACGACCACGCCCTTGCCCGCCGCCAGCCCGTCCGCCTTGATCACGATCGGCGCCCGATGCTCGTCGAGATAGGCGCGCGCCGCGCCGGCATCGGTGAAGCTGGCCCAGCCGGCCGTCGGAATCCCCGCCTCGTCGCAGATCTCCTTGGTGAACCGCTTCGAGGATTCGAGCCGCGCCGCCGCCTCGGTCGGGCCGAAACAGGCGATTCCCGCCGCCGCCAGCCGGTCCGCGAGGCCGAGCGCCAGCGGCGCCTCCGGCCCCGGCACCACGAGGTCGATCCGCTCCGCCCGCGCGAACTCCACGAGCGCGTCGATCTCCTCGGCGCCGATCCCGACGCATTTCGCCAGCGATTCCATGCCCGGATTCCCCGGCGCGACGAAGAGTGTCTCCAGCACCGGGCTCTGCGCGAGCTTCCACGCCAGCGCATGCTCGCGCCCGCCGCCGCCGACAACCAGAACCCGCATGATCGACCCCCTTGCGCTTGTGCAACCGGCGCGCGCTTAGCATAGTCCGCCGCCATGAGCGAAACCACGGACACCGCCACCGGCAACCTGCCCGAACTCACCGTTTCCGAACTCGCCGGCGCGGTCAAACGCACGGTCGAGACCGCCTTCGGCCGCGTGCGCGTGCGCGGCGAGATCACCGAGATGAAGACCTACGCCTCCGGCCACACCTACATGGCGCTGAAGGACGAGGGGGCGAAGATCCGGGCGATCATCTGGCGCGGCAACGCCGCGCGACTCGGGCTGAAGCCGGAGAACGGCGTCGAGGTCATCGCCACCGGCCGCATCACCACCTATCCCGAGCGCTCGGAATACCAGCTCATCATCGAGCGGCTGGACTATGCCGGCGAGGGCGCGCTGCTCGCCCGCATCGAGAAGCTGCGCCTGCGCCTCACCGAGGAAGGCCTGTTCGACGCCGCCCGCAAGCGCGCCCTGCCATTGCTGCCGCGCATCGTCGGCGTCGTCAGCTCGCCCCAGGGTGCCGTGATCCAGGACATCCGCACCACCATCGCCCGCCGTTTCCCCCGCCGCATCATCCTCTGGCCGGTCGCCGTCCAGGGCGAGGCCGCCGCCGCCCAGATCGCCGCCGCCATCCGCGGCTTCGGCGCGCTGCCGGAGGCGGGCGAGGTGCCGCGGCCGGACGTGCTGATCGTCGCCCGCGGCGGCGGCTCGCTCGAGGACCTGATGGCCTTCAACGACGAGGAGGTGGTCCGCGCCGCCGCGTCCTGCCCCATCCCGCTGATCTCCGCCGTCGGCCACGAGACCGACACGACGCTGATCGACTTCGCCTCCGACCG
>NZ_JFHO01000120.1:0-9272 GCF_000724705.2 Acidiphilium sp. JA12-A1 | reverse complement strand
CGGCGGCGGTGCGCCGGCGGCGAGGCGGGCGAAGCGGGCGACGGCGCGTTGCAGGCGGGACCAGAGCAGGACGGTCATGGCGTGCGGATCGGCGAAGGCCGAGCCGGGCCGCGACGTTTCGCGCACGAACGCCCCGTTAGCGCCGCGCCTGGCGACGGCGGCGCAGAGGGCGTGGAGGATCGCGGCGAAGCGGGCGGCCAGGTTCATGCCGCGCAAAAGACCATGGACGGGCGGGGGTGGGCAATTTTTTTCTTCGCGCGCCGGTTGTGTGACCTGGGACATGCCGGGAACAGCATTTCCGGTTTATCTATCGAGACAACGCGTTACGGATAGGCTCGGGACGGCACGCGCACGCGGGGCGGCGGCCAGCGGCGGAAGAAGAGAGGAGGCGAAGAATGGCAATCCAGGCATCTTAGGAATTCCCCGGCCTCGGGTTCGACTACGATCCGGCATCTGCTCTGTATTTCAAGGTTAGGATCACAGCGCCCCCGCGTCGCGGGAGCACTATCGTGAGTCACTCCCCACAGGATTTGGTATCAATACGTTTTGAGATTGACGCTGAAGTAGAAAGTGGGCTTGATCGTGCAAAGACCAGAACATTGATCGAGAATGCCACGACGCTGGGATTTGTAGACAAGGCAGTGAGTTAATCTGCTTGATGCGTAGAGGAGGGTAAGTCATTGAAAGATAAGTGGGACGCCAAGCATGGGCTAGGCAGGCGCGGCACTGATTATTCGGCCGGCAATGGAGCAACTCATGGCGGTAGCTCGCTTGCACAAGAGCAGATTAAGGCTCGTATCTTCGAGTTGTTTGGAAAGACTGAACACACAGCTGATCAGCGACGGATGGGGATTCCGACGCACTTCGATCAGCTCCAGGGGCTGCTCAAGAATCTGGCGCGCGATGTCGGCGATTCTGACGCCCTCGTTATTGAGCAGCAGATTAAGAAATACATTATGGACGCAGTGCAGCGGGCGAACATTGATATTCCTCCGCTCGGACTTGTGCTTCCGACTTCAAAACTTGTTTGGATCTTCTTCCGGCAGGGGCAAAACTTCTACTGTTACGGACAGGGCTTTCCAGGTGATCTCGCTGCAACCTATTCATATTGGAAGGTTTCCGGGACCGAGCTTGGCGACTTCCGCAAGGAATATAGCGTCTACAAGGCATGGGCCTATTATCGGGACATTGCGACCCCCGCCATCACCGCGCAGAATGCCAACTACACGGTAGTAGGGAACTTTTTCGGTAATGGTCTGCAATTTGAGTAGCTGCTCATCCCCGCCGGGAGGCGTGTTGAATCAATTGTGAATTGACGTGACCACGTCGGATGCGATTCGACGGGTTTCGTGACCGAGCTTCCTGATCTATCCGTTCTATCGCACGCCGAGAAAGATGCGCTGATCCGTGCTCTGTGGGAAGCATTGCAAGCTTCGGAGCGGCGGAACGTGGAACTGACGGTCCGGCTGGCCGCTGCTGAACGCCGGATTGCGGAGTTGGAGGCGCGGCTGAACGAGCCGGCGAAGCGGCCTGCGGCCATTCTTGACCGCGGCTGCGCGCGACGCCGAGCGGACGATCAGGCCGGGACGGAGAAACGGCGCTCCAGCCGAACCAAGAAACTGGCTAAGGGCAGCGGGGGCGCCGCTACCTGCGGTGGTGGCCGCGTCGCTCCAGAAACGGCCGAGGTTCCACTCGCCGCGTCGAGGAGGCCAAGGTTATCATCAAGGAAAACCTGCGCAAACTGAATCAGCTCGACACCGGCAAGGCACTGCTCAAGGCCATCGCGAAGTCGCGGCCGGGATCGCACGGCCATTTTCCGAACGGCGTGAACGTTGTGCTTCAGCCTCCCTTGTCGCGGCAGTACAGCGCGCCCGGGCTGGTCGGCGGCAACGGCAACATCCGGGTCGGCGACCAGGCGAAATATGACGACTGGTATTACGGCCGGAAGGGCGCTCTGATGCCGTCGATGGCTGCGAAGATCGCGTGCCAGGGCATCGACGAGGCGGAAGGCCGCGGCAAGATGATGAGTGGCGGCAAGGTCGGCTGCGGCTGCTGCTGCTGGGTCTATTACAGTAACAACGAGCTGCTCACGAAGGACGGGACCTGGCTGATTCCCCATATCACCCTGGGCCACGAACTCATCCACGCATGGCACTACCTGAACGGGGCCGCCGAGCGCGACGACCGGAGCGAGGAGCACATGACGGTTGGCATCAAGGGGTTCGGGGACATGCCGTTCACCGAGAACAAGCTGCGCGCCGAGGCCGGCCTGCCGGTGCGGACGAAATATTTCGCCGACGACTGAACGGCCCGAAGCGGCGATCCCTGCCAGCCTCTGTCGGCGGTTCGGGCGCGGCGGGCGGTTCAATTCTGCACGAGGTTGACCAGATCGAAAATCTCCCGGCGGATCTCTGTCGCCGCGTAGGCGGCGGGGATCGAGGTGGCGAGGGGGCTGGCGCGGTAGGCTTCGAGGGCGGCGCGGGTTTCGAAGATGTAGATGCCGCAGATGTCGCCGCTGAGCGGGTCGAGGCCGAAGGATTTCTGGACGAGGCCGGGCACGGCGGCGAAGTCCGCGGCGCGGGCGTTCATGCGGCGGACGAGTTCGTCGGCCGGCAGGGGCGAGGAAATCCGGACGGAGAGGATGGCGCGCATGGGGCTCCCGTGCGGTTCGCGGGGCCTCAGGTGAGGCCGGGGAGCAGGATCTTCAGGCCGGCGGTGACCATGCCGACGGCGATGGCGGCGAGGATCATGCCCATCAGGCGGGTCATGACCACGCGCATCCGGGCGGAGAGCAGCCGGCCGATCGAGGCGGCGAAGTAGAGCACGACGATCAGCACCGCGAGCAGCAGCGCGGTGATCAGGCCGAAGGCGACGTATTCCGGCACACCGCGGGCCTGCCCGGCATAGATGATCAGGGTGGCGATGGTGCCGGGGCCGACCACGAGGGGGAAGGTCAGCGGGTAGAAGGCGATGCCGCCCTCGGCGTCGTCCGCCGCATCGGCGGCGGAGTCGGCGGATTTCTCGTGGTCGCCGCGCTCGTGCGCGGTGATCGGGTGGCCGTTCAGCATCGAGAAGGCGATGCCGAGCAGAACGAGGCCGCCGGCGACGCGGAAGGCGTCGATCGAAATGCCGAAGAAGCCGATGATCGCGTTGCCGGCGACGGCGATGACGAGGCACATCACCGTGCTGTAGGTGCCGATCTGCAGGGCGATCGAGCGCTGTTCGGCGACGGTGCGGTCCGCCGTCATCGACAGGAAGATCGGCAGGGTGACGAAGGGGTTCATGATGGCGAAGAACGCCCCCAGGAACCGCGCGGCGAAGGCCAGATCCATGTTTTTGCTCCGCTCTCCGGTGCCGCCCCGGCAACCGGGGCCGGCTTCAGGTGGGGGCGGCGGGCGCCGATGTCAGCGGCGGATGACGGGATGGTGAGAGGGACGGCGTCATTCGGGGAGCTCGACGGGGGCGAGGGCGGCGAAGGATTCGGCGGGGCCGGGATTCGCCGCCGGTGCGGCGCCGCCGAGATGGCGGACGATGCCGCCGACGGCGTTGAGCGCGGTCTGCACCGCACCCTCGGCCCAGGCCGGGGTGAAGGAGATTTCGTCGCCGGCGAGGAAGAGGCCGCGCTGCTCGGGCGGCAGGTCGTCCTGCATGAAGTGGCAGTACATGCGGCGGTTGTAGCGGTAATGGCCGGGGAGCGCGCCCTTGAAGGCGCCGAGGAAGCCGGGGTCGGCCTCCCATGAGATGGTGACGGGATCGCCGATGATGCGGGCGGGCAGGTCGACATCCGGGTAGATGGCGGAGAGGGCGCGGAGCATGAGGGCGACGCGGCGCTCCGGCGGCAGGGGAAGGACCTTCAGCGCATCGCTCATCCAGGAATAGGAGAGGCAGATGACGGCCGGGCGGTCCGGCCCGTTGTCGAACAGGTAGGTGCCGCGGGTCAGCCGGTCCGACAGGGTGCAGGACATGCGGTAGCGGTTGGTGACGGGGTCGCGGTCGCGCCAGAAGGGGCGGTCGACCATCACGAAGGTTTTCGAGGACTGCATGTAGCGGGTGCGGTCGAGCGCCATCCACAGTTTCTGGGAGAACAGGCGCTCGTCGGTCTCGATCGAGGTGGTGAGCAGCCAGGTCTGGCAGGTGGAGAGGACGGCGGCGTAGCGGCGCTCGTGGCCCCAGCGGTCGGTGACGGCGATGGCGCCGTCGGGCGCGCGGGCGAGGCGGGCGACGCCGGGGCGCGGCGCGCCGTTGTGCAGCGCGGACAGCGTGGTGCCGGCCGGCCAGTGGACGAGGCGCGACGGCGCATGGGCCCAGAGGCGGCGGGGCAGCTGCTCGACACCGCCGATGACGAGGCGCTGGTCGTCCTCGAGCTCGGTGAGGACGACGCGGAGGATTTCGAGCATGGAATTCGGGAAGTCGGAATCCCAGCCGCCGGTGCCGAAGCCGACCTGGCCGAAGACCTCGCGGTGGTGGAAGGACAGGCGGGCGAAGGCGGGGCTGGAGGCGACGAAATCGTAGAAGGTGCGTTCGTCCCAGGCGGCGACGATGGGGTTCCACAGCGATTTCAGGGCGGCGACGTCGCGCGCGCGGAGGGCCGCCTGCAGGGCGGCGAAGCCGGATTGCTGCTCCAAAGCCTCGGCCCAGGCGGATTGCACCTCGGCGAAGAAGGGCGGCAGCGGGCCGGCGCCCTCGATATAGGTCGTGGTGCCCTCGAGGTCGATCACGGTGCTCGGCGAGGCCGGCGAGAGCGGGTTCGGGAAGGGCGCGGTGTCGAGCCCGACGAGGTCGAGATAGTGGTAGAAGCCGCGCGACGAGGTGGGGAAGCGCATGCCGCCGAGCTCGGCGATGACATCCTCGGCGCCGGCGAAACGCTCGGAACGGAGGCGGCCGCCGAGACGGCCCTGCTCGTAGAGGACGGGGCGGAGGCCGAGCTTCATCAGCTCGTAGGCGGCGACGATGCCGGCGATGCCGGCGCCGATGATCGCGACCTCGGCGCCGTGCGCGGCTTCGGGCAGCGCGCCGAGGCCGGCGGGGTGGGACAGCCAGTCGTCATAGGCGAAGGGGAAATCGGGGCCGAAACAGGTAACGGCGGGTGCGGTCGTGCGCGGCTGGCTCATGGACTCCTCTTCCCTCGCGGTGATCGGGCCGGTTGTCGCGCAGAACGGGCGCGGGGTGAAGCCGGGGGCGATTTTTGCCGCAGCGCACAAAAAGCCTTGCCCTCGCGGCGAGGTGACCATAGGGTCCGGGGGTCAAAAAAAGTTACAAAGGGGGTACAGGGCGGTGCAGACATTCAGGCGGCTGCTGGTGGCGAACCGGTCGGAGATCGCGATCCGGGTGTTCCGGGCGGCGACCGAGCTCGGGATTACCACGATCGGCGTCTATGCCGAGCAGGACAAGCTCTCGCTGCACCGCTTCAAGGCGGACGAGGCCTATCTGATCGGCGAGGGGATGGGGCCGATCGAGGCGTATCTGTCGATCGAGGAGGTGCTGCGCGTCGCCGAGGAGGCGAAGGCGGACGCGATCCATCCGGGCTACGGGTTCCTGTCGGAAAATCCGGAGTTCGCCGAGGCCTGCGCGGCGCGGGGGATCGCGTTCATCGGGCCGGCGCCGCGGACGATGCGCACGCTGGGCAACAAGGTGGCGGCCAGGCAGCTCGCGGAGAGCGTCGGCGTGCCGGTGATGCCGGCCTCGGCGCCGCTGCCGCGGGATGCGGCGGAGATCGGGCGGATCGCCGCGGAGATCGGCTATCCGGTGATGCTCAAGGCCTCCTGGGGCGGCGGCGGGCGCGGGATGCGGCCGATCGAGGGCGCGGAGGGGCTGGCCGAGCAGGTGGAGACGGCGCGGCGCGAGGCGCTGGCGGCGTTCGGCAATGACGAGGTGTATTTCGAGAAGCTGGTGCGGCGGGCGCGGCATGTCGAGGTGCAGATCCTCGGCGATTCGCACGGCAATCTCGTGCACCTGTTCGAGCGGGACTGCACGATCCAGCGGCGGCACCAGAAGGTGATCGAGCGGGCGCCGGCGCCGTATCTCGACGCCGCGACGCGCGAGGGGCTGTGCGCGGCGGCGCTGGCGATCGGCCGGGCGACCGATTACCGCAACGCCGGGACGGTGGAGTTCCTGCTCGACCGCGAGACCGGGCGGTTCTATTTCATCGAGGTCAATCCGCGCATCCAGGTGGAGCACACGGTGACCGAGGTGGTGACCGGGCTCGATATCGTGAAGGCGCAGATCCGCATCGCCGAGGGCGGGCGGATCGGGCGGCCGGACGAGACCGGGATTCCGGCGCAGGAGGCCATCGTGCTCGACGGGCACGCGCTGCAATGCCGGATCACCACGGAAAACCCGGAGAACAATTTCATTCCGGATTACGGACGGATTTCCGCCTATCGCGGGGCGTTCGGCTTCGGCATCCGCCTCGATGGCGGGACGGCCTATTCGGGCGCGGTGGTGACACGCTTCTACGACGCGCTGCTGGAGAAGGTGACGGCCTGGGCGCCGACGCCGGAGGAGGCGATCGCGCGGATGGTGCGGGCGATCCGCGAGTATCGCATCCGCGGGGTGAGCACCAACCTGCCCTTCCTGGAGGCGCTGCTGACGCATCCCGCGTTCCGCGCCGGGGATTACACCACGCGGTTCATCGACACCACGCCGGAGCTGTTCGCCCTGCCCCGCCGGCGCGACCGGGCGACGCGGCTGCTGCGCTACATCGCCGACGTGACGGTGAACGGGCACCCGGAGACGCGGGGGCGGCGGCGGCCGGCGGCGAGCGCGCGGCGGCCGGAGGTGCCGCGGCTGGCGGCGGCGCCAATCGAGGGGACGAAGCAGGTGCTGGAGCGGCTCGGCCCCGAGGGGTTCGCGCAATGGATGCGCGAGCAGACCCGGGTGCTGGTGACCGACACGACGATGCGCGACGCCCACCAGTCGCTGCTGGCGACGCGGATGCGCAGTTACGACATCGTCGCCGCCTCGCCCGCCTATGCCGCCGGGCTGCCGGGGCTGTTCTCGCTGGAATGCTGGGGCGGGGCGACCTTCGACGTCGCCATGCGGTTCCTGACCGAGAGCCCGTGGGAGCGGCTGCGCGAGATCCGCGAAGCGGTGCCGAACATCCTGTTGCAGATGCTGCTGCGCGGGGCGAACGGGGTGGGCTACACCAACTATCCCGACAACGTGGTGCGGCATTTCGTGCGGCGCGCGGCGGCGGGCGGGATCGACCTGTTCCGGATCTTCGACTGCCTGAACTGGGTGGAGAACATGCGCGTCGCCATCGACGCGGTGCGCGAGAGCGGGCGGCTCGCCGAGGGGGCGATCTGCTACACCGGCGACATTCTCGACCCGGAGCGGGCGAAGTATTCGCTGAACTACTATGTGGGGCTGGCGAAGGAGCTGGAGGCGGCGGGCTGCCACATCCTCGCGATCAAGGACATGGCGGGCGTGCTGAAACCCTCGGCGGCGGGCGTGCTGGTGCGGGCGCTGAAGGAGGCGGTGGGGCTGCCGATCCACCTGCACACGCATGACACGTCGGGGATTTCGGCGGCGACGGTGCTGGCCGCGGTGGAGGCCGGGGTGGACGCGGTGGACGCGGCGATGGACCCGATGTCCGGCCTGACCTCGCAGCCCTGCCTCGGCTCGCTGGTGGAGGCGTGGCGGCATACCGGGCGCGACGCCGGGCTCGACCCGGTGGCGATCCGCCAGCTCTCGTTCTACTGGGAGGCGGTGCGGGCGCAGTATGCGGCGTTCGAGAGCGACCTGCAGTCCGGCGCGTCGGAAGTGTATCTGCACGAGATGCCGGGCGGGCAGTTCACCAACCTGCGCGAGCAGGCAGCCTCGATGGGGCTGGCCGAGCGCTGGCACGAGATCGCCCGCGCCTATCGCGACGTGAACATGATGTTCGGCGACATCGTGAAGGTGACGCCGTCGTCGAAGGTGGTGGGCGACATGGCGCTGATGATGGTCAGCCAGGGCCTGTCGGTGGGCGACGTGCTCGACCCGACGCGGGAGATCGCCTTCCCGGCCTCGACCATCGAGATGCTGCGCGGCGATCTCGGCCAGCCGCCGGGCGGATGGCCGGAGGCGTTGCAGGCGAAGGCGCTGCGCGACGAGGCGGCCTATACCGTCCGCCCCGGCTCGCTGCTGCCGCCGGCCGATCTCGACGCGATGCGCGCCGAGGCGGAGAAGCGCTGCGGCGCCAAGATCGACGAGGACGAGCTTGCCGCCTATGCGATGTATCCGGACGTGTATGCCGCCTATCGCAAGGCGCGGGGGCATTACGGGCCGGTGGCGGTGCTGCCGACGCCGGTGTTCTTCTACGGGATGGAGCCGGGCGAGGACATCGCCGTGGATATCGAGCCGGGCAAGCGGCTGGTGATCCGGCTGCAGACGCTGACCGAGACCGACGATGACGGCGATGTGCGGGTGTTCTTCGAGCTGAACGGCCAGCCGCGCATGGTCAAGGTGCCGAACCGGGCGGCGACGCCGACCCGCGCGCACCGGCGCAAGGCGCAGGACCAGGCCGAGGGCGAGATCGGCGCGCCGATGCCCGGCGTGATCGCCAGCGTGCTGGTGGCGGAGGGCCAGGCGGTGACGCAGGGCGAGGCGCTGGTCGCGATCGAGGCGATGAAGATGCAGACGCGGATTTCCGCACCCCGCGACGGGCGGGTGAAGGCGCTGCACGTCAAGCCGGGGGACGCGGTGGACGCGAAGGACCTGCTGGTCGAGATCGGGTAGTTCCCTCAGACGGTCAGCAGCGCGTCCAGCGGCGCGAAGACGGTGGCCGGGGCGTAGTGGCGGCTTATGTAGCCGAGCGCGTCGGCATCCTCGCCGCCCTGGGCGAGGGCGGCGAGGATGGTGGCGCCGAAATTCGCCGCCGTGTCGGCCACGTGAACCGGCAGCACGTCATCCGGCGCGAGGCCGGCGCGGGCCTCCTGGGTGGCGACCGTCCAGAGTCCGTGGCGGGCATAGTCGAGCAGCTTGACCTTGAGGCCGGAGCCGGTGCGCAGCGGGGCGATGGCGAGGGCGGCCTCGTGCAGCACCGGCGCGAGGTCGGGCACGCGGCCGAGGCGGCGGATGCCGGCCGGCAGGCGGCCGAGGGCGGCGCCGCAATCGCCCGCGAGATCGAGACGCAGGCGTGGCCGCGCGCCGCGCAGCCCGGGCCAGACATCGCGCAGGAACCAGCGCAGCCCGTCGAGATTCGGCAGGTTGTCGGAGCCGACGAAGACCAGCCGGTCGGGCGCGCGGGCGATGCCGGGCGGGCGGGGCTGCGGGGTTGCCGGCATCGGCAC
>NZ_JFHO01000121.1:0-3051 GCF_000724705.2 Acidiphilium sp. JA12-A1 | reverse complement strand
CGCCGCGGCGGGCAAACCCGCCGAGACAATCCATGCCCGGATCGGCGCCGGCCTCGGCCGGCTGCTCGGCCGCCTCGCCGCGCAATCGGGCATCACCCGCGGCGTGATCGCGGGCGGCGATACGTCGGGCCACGCGGCGCAGGCGCTGGGCATCGGCGCGCTGACCGCCCTCGCCCCGCTCGCGCCCGGCGCGCCGCTCTGCCGCCTGCACGGCAGCGCGCGGGCCGGCGGCCTCGCGGAAATCGTGCTCAAGGGCGGCCAGATGGGCGGCCCCGACTTCTTTCAAACGGTCCTGCGCGGCGGTCATGCCGCGACGGGCGAGATCAGGAGACAAGACGCATGACGAGAATCGCCCTGCTCGGCGCCGGCGGTAAGATGGGGGTCCGGCTCGCCGCCAACCTGAAAGGCTCCGCCTACGACGTCGATCACGTCGAGATCTCCGCGGACGGGCGCGCCCGGCTGCGCGAGGCCGTCGGCGTCGATTGCGTGACGCGCGACGAGGCGCTGGCCCGCGCCGGCGTGGTGCTGATGGCGGTGCCCGACCGGCTGATCGGCCGGATCGCGCACGAGATCGTCGCAACCCTCCGCCCCGGCACGATCGTCATCATGCTCGACGCCGCCGCCCCCCATGCCGGCGAACTGCCGGAGCGCGCCGACATCAGCTATTTCGTCACCCATCCCTGCCACCCGCCGATCTTCAACGACGAGACCGATCCCGCGGCGAAGCGCGACTTCTTCGGCGGCGTCCACGCCAGGCAGCACATCGTCTGCGCGCTGATGCAGGGGCCGGAAGAGCATTACGCGCTCGGCGAGGCCATCGCGCGGACGATCTACAAGCCGGTGATGCGCTCGCATCGCTGCACCGTCGAGCATATCGCGATCCTCGAGCCGGCGCTGTCGGAAACCGTCGGCGCCACGCTCAGCCTCGCGCTGCGCGAGGCGACCGACGAGGCCGTGCGCCGCGGCGTGCCGCGCCAGGCCGCCGAGGACTTCATCCTCGGCCATCTGACCATCGAACTCGCCATCGCCTTCGGCATCTTCCCCGAAGGGAAGTTTTCCGACGGCGCGCTGAAGGCGATCGACGAGGCGCGGCCGGTGATCTTCCGCGACAACTGGCTCGAAACCGTCTTCTCGCCCGAGGAGGTCAAGCGGTCGGTCCGCGCCATCTGCCACCCATAGCACCGCAAGCGTGCAGCGCCGGCGGCGGAACCGCCGGCCCTTAGGAAGGAGGACGTCCATGAAAACAATGCAGAAACCTGCGGGACTGAAATACGCGCTGCTCGGCCTCGCCGCCGCGGCAACCCTCGCCGCCGCGCCGGCGGCGCAGGCGAAGGGGCCGGTCATCGCGCTGTCCAACGCCTATTACGGCAATACCTGGCGCCACCAGATGGTCGAGGCCTTCCGCGCCGCCGCGACCGAGGCGCGGAAGAAGGGCGAGATCTCGAAGTTCATCATCGTCAACGGCAACGGCACGGTGAACGAGCAGATGTCGCAGGTGAGCGACCTGATCCTGCGCCATGTCAACGTCATCGCGATCGACGCCGCATCCGACACCGCGCTGAACGGCATCATCGCCAAGGCCTGCGCCGCCGGGATCAAGGTCGTCGCTTTCGACTCCATCGTCAGCGCGCCCTGCGCCTACAAGCTCGATTTCGACTTCAAGCGCTACCAGGCCGCGCAGGCGCGCTGGATCGTCCGCAAGCTGCACGGCAAGGGCAATGTCATCGTCGTCCGCGGCGTGAAGGGCTCGGCGCCGGACCATGACATGTACACGGCGCAGATGGGCGTGCTGAAGCAGCATCCGGGCATCAAGGTCGTCGCGACGGTCTATGGCCAGGCGACCGGCCCGGTCGCGCAGGCGGCGGTGAGCAACGTGCTGCCGAGCCTGCCGCATGTCGACGCCGTGCTCGACCAGGGCGGCGGCGACGATTACGGCATCGCCCAGGCGTTCGAGCAGTATGGCGGCAGCTACGCCACCCACCCGCCGATCATCGCCGGCGGCGGCAGCGCCAATTTCATCCACTGGTGGGCCGAGCAGGCGAAGAAGACCGGCTACCAGACGATCTCGATGAACACGACGCCGGGCATCGGCGGCGCCGCGTTCTGGCTCTCGCTCGACATCGCCGGCGGTGCGAAGGCGCCGAAATTCATGACCATGCCGGTCGCGACGGTGACGCAGAAGAACCTCGCGCAGTATGCCGACCTGAAACCCGGCACGATCGTCAGCCCGAGCTATTCGCGGGACTGGGTGAAGACGCATCTGCTCAGCCAGAAGCCCTAGGCCGGGGCGCGCCGCATGACCGTGGGCGTCGCCGCGTCCCCGCCCGGGCGGGATGTGCCCGGAGCCGCCGGCGAGGCGCTTGCCCTCGCCGGCATCACCAAGCGCTACGGGCCGACCCTCGCGAACGAGGACGTCTCGTTCCGCATCGCCGCCGGCGAGGTCGTCGGGCTGATCGGCGCCAACGGCGCGGGCAAGAGCACGCTGATGCGAATTCTCGCCGGCGTCACCGAGCCCGATGCGGGCGAGCTCGCGATCGCCGGGCGGCGGATCGAGCTCGCGCGCTACACGCCGCACGGCGCGCGGGCGGCGGGCATCCGCATCGTGCACCAGGAACTCTCGCTCTGCGGCAGCCTGACCGTGGCCGAGAACTTCTTCGTCGAGCAGCCGGGAAGCGGCGGGTCCGGCCCGGCCTGGCGGCGCGCCTGCGAGCGCCTCGCGCGCACGCATATCGACGCCATCTTCCCGGCGAGCGGCATCGATCCGCGGGCGCGGGCCGGCACGCTGCCGATCGCCCAGCGCCAGATGGTCGAGATCGCGCGGGCGGCGGCGAGCCCCGACCTCGGCGTGCTGATCCTCGACGAGCCGACCTCTTCCCTCGACTCCCGCCGCAGCGACGACCTGCAGCGCTTCATCGGCCGGCTTGCGGCGCGCGGGGTCGCGGTGATCTTCATCAGCCACAAGCTGCACGAGATCGCGGCGGTGACGCGGCGGGTTCTCGTCATGCGCAACGGGCGGCTGGTGCGCGATGAAGCAACCGGCGCGATCGGCGT
>NZ_JFHO01000122.1:0-5331 GCF_000724705.2 Acidiphilium sp. JA12-A1 | reverse complement strand
GTCCGCGCCAGCGCAGTAMCCYCGCGCGCCCGGCCCGCGCCCGCAGCGCGCCGGACCTGCCGCGCCGCCGGGGCTGGCTGCTCGCCCCGGTGCCCGAAGCCACCGCCGCCGCCTCGCAACTCCGCGCCTTCCTCGCCGAACCCGAAACCCGCGCCCTCATCGCCGCCGAACCCCGGCTCGGCCGCATCCTCCGCCCGCTCTGCCGCACCCTCGGGATTTTGCTCCCCGAAGCACCGCAATCTTGCCCGCGCCGCACCCGCGCACCCGGCACCCCGGCCGCCGCCGACCCGCCGACCCGGCCACACCGCCCGGCCCGACGCGGCACGCATCCGATCCGCCGCCCGCGCGCCCCGCCCGCACCGGCCTGACCCCACACGCAATCTGTTTTTTTCTCCCGACGGCCCCCGCCGCCGGACGCATCCGCGCGCGCCGATTACCCCGCGGCGCGTTCCAATCGCGCCGCCGCCCGCGCCCGGCCGATCAGCGGCAGCAGCGCCGCCAGCTCCGGCCCGTGGCTCTCCCCGGTCAGCGCCAGCCGCAACGGCAGATACAGCGCCTTGCCCCGCGCCCCGCTCGCCGCCGCCACCGCCCCGGTCCATCCCTTCCAGGTCGTCTCGTCCCACGGCTCCGGCGGCAACGCCTCCAACGCGGCGCGCAGCAGCGAAGCCGCCTCCGGCAGCGCCGGCGTCTCGATCTCGCCGCTCACCACCGCCCACCACAGCCGCGCCTCCGACAGCAGGTCCAGGTTCCCCCGCACCGCCATCCAGAATTTTTCTCCGCACCCCTCGGGCAGGCGCTCGGCCACCGCCTCGAAAGGCAGCCCATGCAGCACCCGCCGGTTCAGCGCCAGCAACTGCTTCGGATCGAAGCGCGGCGCCCCGCGCGAGAAATCGCCAAGGTCGAACGTCCCCGCCAGCTCCTCCAGCGTCAGCGGCTCCGGGTCGCGCCGGCTGCCCAGCCTCGCCAGGTAAGAGACCAGCGCCATCGCCTCGATCCCGTCGCGCCGGAACTGCCGCACCGAAACGCTCCCCGCCCGCTTCGACAGTTTTTCGCCCGTCACGTCCGAAATCAGCGGCAGATGCCCGAACGCCGGCACCGCCCGCCGCGGCTCCAGCGCGCGCATCAGGTCGATCTGCACCGCCGTGTTGGTCACATGATCCTCGCCGCGGACCACATGCGTCACCCCCAGCTCCAGATCGTCCACCACCGAGGTGAACGTATAGAGCGGCGTGCCGTCGGCGCGGATCAGCACCGGGTCGGACACGGTGCCGAGCGCCACCTCCCGCCGCCCCAGCACCAGGTCGTTCCACGCCACCGCCCCGTCCGACAGCTTGAACCGGAAATAGGGCCGCTTGCCGCCCGCCTCCGCCGCCGCGCGCTGCCCGGCCGTCAGGCTCAGCATCGCCCGGTCATACACCGGCGGCAGATGCCGCTTCGCCCGCAGCGCCCGCTTCGCCGCGAGCTCCTCCTCCGACTCGAAACACGGATAGAGCAGCCCCGCCGCCTTCAGCCGCTCCGCCGCCGCCGCGTAGCGGTCCATCCGGTCGGACTGCCGCGCCATCTCGTCCCAGCCGATGCCGAGCCAGCGCAGGTCCTGCTCGATCCCCGCCTCGTATTCCGGCTTCGAGCGCTCGCGGTCGGTATCGTCGATGCGCAGCAGCAGCGTCCCGCCCATCGCCCGCGCGGCGAGGGCGTTGACCACCGCGAGCCTCGCATTGCCCGCGTGCAGATGACCGGTGGGGGAGGGTGCGAAACGGAACTTGACCATGTCCCTCCGCTAGCATGGCATGATTGCGCCGGGCGAGAGGCCTCGCGCGCATTTTCATGGCATAACCGCTCCCCGTCCGGGAGACCCACACGTGAGCGCCACCGTCCAGACCCGCCCCCAGGCCACCGGCCGCACCGCCATGGCCGTGCTCGTCGGCGTCAGCATCTGCCACCTGCTGAACGACATGCTGCAGGTCCTGCTGCCGGCGGTCTACCCGCTGCTCAAGGGCGGCTTTCACCTGAACTTCGCGCAGATCGGCCTGATCACCCTGGTCTACCAGGCCACCGGCTCGCTGCTGCAACCGCTCGTCGGCCTCTATACCGATGCGCGGCCGATGCCCTACTCGCTGCCGGTCGGCATGGCGCTGTCGATGTCCGGCATCGTCACCATCGCCTGGGCGCCGAGCTACGACATCCTGCTGGCCGGCGCCTGCCTGCTCGGCATGGGCTCGTCGATCTTCCATCCCGAATCGGCGCGCATCGCCCGCGTCGCCTCCGGCGGCCGGCACGGCCTCGCCCAGGCGATCTTCCAGGTCGGCGGCAATTTCGGCCAGTCCCTCGGCCCGCTGCTCGCCGCCTTCTTCATCCTGCCGCGCGGGCGGGCGAGCATGGCCTGGTTCGCCATCGCCGCCCTCTGCGGCATGGCGCTCCTCACCGCGCTCGGCCACTGGTTCCGCGCCAGCGGCCACGCCCGCCCCCGGCAGCGGACGGCGCTCACCGCCGCCGACCTCGACACGCGCAAGGTGCTGGTCCCGCTCGCCCTGCTCGGCGTGCTGATGATGTCGAAATTCGTCTACCTCTCGAGCATCAACTCCTATTACATCTTCTACCTGATGCACCGCTTCGGCCTGAAGGTGCAGGCGGCGCAGATCGACCTGTTCATCTTCCTCGCCTCGGCGGCGGCGGGAATCATGATCGGCGGGCCGATCGGCGACAGGGTGGGCCGCCGCACCGTGATCATCGGCTCCATCCTCGGCGTGCTGCCCTTCACCCTCGCGCTGCCCTATGTCGGCGAGACGATGACGGTGGTGCTCTCGGTCATCATCGGGCTGATCCTGTCCTCCGCCTTCGCCTCGATCGTGGTCTACGCGAACGAGCTGGTGCCGGGCCGGGTCGGCGCCGTCTCCGGCCTGTTCTTCGGCCTCGCCTTCGGCATCGCCGGGCTCGGCGCCGCCGGCCTCGGCGTGGTGGCGGACTGGACCAGCATCACCACCGTCTACCAGATCTGCGCGGTGCTGCCCGCACTCGGCATCGTCGCGCTCTGGCTGCCGAAACTGCACTGACCGCGCGCGGTTGGCGTTTCCCCGCCGGGCCGGCTATGCAGGGCCGATGCGGAGACCGAGATGCCAGCTGCCGTGAACCCCCCGCCCGACGACCTGCCCGCCGAGCCCACCCAGGCGCGCCGGTTCGGCAAGGCGCGCACGGCGCAGGCGAGCGCCGTGCTGGAAGACTATGTCGAGCTGATCGCCGACCTCATCGCGATCAATGGCGAGGCGCGGCCGATCGACATCGCCCGCCGCCTCGGCGTCTCGCACCCGACGGCGGTGAAGACCATCGCCCGGCTCAAGCGCGAGGGGCTGGCCACGGCGAAACCCTATCGCGGCGTCTTCCTCACCGAGGCGGGCCAGGCTCTGGCCGAGCGCGTGCGCACCCGGCACCGGCTGGTGGTCGCCCTGCTCAAGGCGGTCGGCGTGCCGCCCGAGACCGCCGAGGCCGATGCCGAGGGCATCGAGCACCACGTGTCGGACATCGCGCTGAACGCCTTCAGCCGCTATCTCAAGACCCGGGGCTGATCCGGCCGGACGGGCATCGTCCGAACGGGCAGGGCGATGCTTGCGCTGGATCAAGGGGAGCAACCACGCCCGCTCCTAGCCTGAGCCCGTTGGCGCGCCACGGGGCGCGCCGGTGCATCGCACAGGCAGAGGAGATCATCCGCCATGTCCACCCTTCGTCACCGCCGCGCCGTGCTGGCATTCGCCGCCGCCGGCCTCGCCGCGCTGGGCGCCGGCCGCGCCTTCGCCCAGGACCAGACCCGCACCCAGGACCAGACCCGCACCCAGGATCAGCTTCGCACGCAGGACCAGCAGCGCCTGCTCGACCAGCAGCGCCTGCGCGAGCGCCAGCAGGACCGGCTGCACCAGCGGGCCGACGCCGAGACCGAGCGGCTGCGCGAGCGCGAGCGCGACCGCCTTCGCGAGCGCGACCGCGAGAACGAGCGCGCGCAGATGCGCAACGGCAACGGCAATGGCAACGGCGAGCAGAACCGCGTCCAGAACCAGTACGAGAATCAGAACCAGAACCAGTATCAGGACCAGATGCAGAACCGCTCGGGGATGGGCGGCGTCGGCGGCGGCGGCATGGGCGGCGGGATGAGCGGCGGCGGCCGCGGGCGCTGAGCGCGGCGGCGCCGGTCAGGACGGGCCGGCGCCGCCTTCCGCGCGCGCCCGCAGCGCCTCGAACAGCACGAGCGTCGCGCTGACGATCAGCGGGCCGAGCACGAAACCCGGCGGGCCGAACAGGATCAGCCCGCCGATGATCGCGATGAAGGACGGCACCGTGTGCAGCTGCAGCCGGTTGCCGACCAGCACGGGGCGGACCACGTTGTCGATCGTGCCGACCACCAGCGCCCCCCAGAGCGAGAGGATGATCGCCTTCTCCTCGTGGCCGTTCAGCGCCAGCAGCACCGCCTCGGGAATCCAGACGATGAAGGCGCCGAGCACCGGCACCAGCGAGAGCATCCCCATCACCACGCCCCAGAGCAACGGCGCGGCGAGGCCGAGGCCCCAGAACATCAGCCCGCCGAGCAGGCCCTGCAGGGTCGAGACCATCACCGTGCCGTAGATCACGGCATAGACCGTATCGGCGGTGCGGCTGAACAGCCGGTCGGTCTCCGGCCCGGTCAGCGGCAGCACGGCGCGCAGCGCGGCATCGGCCCGCGCGCGGTCGCGCAGGAAGAAGAACAGGATGTAGAAGGTCAGCACGATCTCGACCGCCTGCGCCAGCGAGCCGCGCAGGAACGAGGCGCCGACCGTGCTGAGCAGGCCGCTGGCCCGGGTGATCATCGCCTGCAGGTCGATCTGCCTGGCGAGCCAGTCCACCTGCGGCGGCACCGCGAGCGTGCCGGCGGCGAGGTGCTGCTGCACATAGGCGGCACTCGCCGCCGCCTCGCGCACCAGCCGCTCGATCACCAGCACCGCGGGGGCGGCGACGACGATGGCGGCGATGCCCACCGTGATGATCGCGGCGGCACCCGGATGGCGCACCAGCCGTTCCAGCCGGCGCTGCAGCGGGGTGAACAGGATGGCGAGGGTCAGCGCCCAGGTCAGCGCGCCGGCGAAGGGCGCGGCGAGCAGGGCGCAGAGCACGAGCCCGCCGATCGCCCCGGCGGCGAGGGCGAGCACGCCGGCGCGCGGCAGGGTTCCGCCCGGCTCGGCCGCGCGCTGGCGAGATGGCGGGGCCGGGCCGGTCATCGCGCCGCCTAGCCGGTCGCGCGCTTGACGAAGCCGGGTTCGGCGGGCGGCTCGGCGAAGGTCTCGACGATGTCGGTGACATCGGCGAGCGGCG
>NZ_JFHO01000123.1:0-7750 GCF_000724705.2 Acidiphilium sp. JA12-A1 | reverse complement strand
ATCGAGGACGACGCCCGCCACGCCGCCAGCCTCGGCTTCGGCGGCAAGCTCTGCATCCACCCGCGCCAGATCGCGCCGGCCCGGCAGGGCTTCCGCCCGTCGGCGGCGGAACTCGCCTGGGCGCAGCGGATTCTCGCCGCCGGGCCCGATGGCGCCGAGGCGGTCGACGGCGCCATGGTCGACGCCCCGGTCCGCGCCCGCGCCCGCCAGATCGCCCGCCGCGCCGGCATCCCGACGCCGTGACGGCCGCCGCCGCCACGGCGTTCATTTCCGTTGCAAACGATCGCGTTTAATTTACAACCGGCGCAGCAAAACGGGAGGAAACCTGACCATGACCATCACGCGACGCCAGCTCGGGCTTTCGGCGGCCGCCCTGCCCCTGTTCACCATCGGCGGCCGCGCCGAGGCGGCGGTGCTGCGCTACCGGCTGGCCACCAACCTGCCGGCGACCCATCCGCTCAACGTCCGCCTCTCCGAGGCGATCCGCAACATCGAGCACCGCAGCGGCGGCCAGCTGCGCATCATGCTGTTCCCGAACAGCGCGCTCGGCTCGGATACCGAAACGCTCAGCCAGCTGCGCAGCGGTGCCGTGCAGTTCTTCACCCTCTCCGGCCTGATCCTGTCGACCCTGGTGCCCGACGCGGCGATTTCCGGCGTCGGCTTCGCCTTCAAGGACTACCATCAGGTCTGGTCGGCGATGGACGGCAAGCTCGGCGCCCATATCCGCGGCCGCATCGCCGCGCATGGCCTCACCGCCTTCGACCGGATCTTTGACAACGGCTTCCGCCAGACCACCACCGGCACCCACCCGATCATGCAGCCGGCCGATTTCAAGGGGCTCAAGATCCGCGTGCCGGTCGCCGCGCTCTGGACCTCGCTGTTCAAGGATTTCGGCGCGGTGCCGACCTCGATCAATTTCAACGAGGTCTACTCCGCCCTGCAGACCCATCTCGTCGACGCGCAGGAAAACCCGCTCGCGGTGATCGAGACGGCGAAGCTCTACGAGGTGCAGAAATACTGCTCGATGACCAACCACATGTGGGACGGGTTCTGGTTCCTCGCCAACCCGAAGGCGTTCGAGAAGCTGCCGCCGAAGCTGCGCGCCATCGTCGAGGACGAGATCAACGGCGCCGCGGTGAAGGAGCGCGCCGATGTCGCGAAGCTCAACGATTCCCTGCGCGGCAAGCTCTCAGGCCAGGGCCTGAAGTTCAACGACACGAATGCCGCCCCCTTCCGCGCCGCCCTGCAGAAGGCCGGCTTCTATGCCGAGTGGAAGAAGCGCTTCGGCGACGAGGCGTGGAGCACGCTGGAAGCCGCGGTCGGCAAGCTCGCCTGACGACCGCCTTGCGATGACGCCGCCCCGCCCCGGCGCGCTCGCCCGTGCCGACCGCGCGCTCGCCCGCGCGGTCGAGGCGGCGGCGGCCCTGCTGCTCGCCGCCGAGGTGCTGCTGCTCGGCGCGAGTATCCTGGCGCGCGCCTGCGGCATCGCGATGGTCTGGTCGGAGGAGCTGGAAGAACTCCTGTTCCTCTGGCTTGCCATGTTCGGCACGGTCATCGCGCTGCGCCGCGGCGGCCACATGCGCATGACGGCGCTCGTCGCCCGTCTCGGCCCCTCGACCCGCGCCTTCGCCGAGGCCTTCGCGCTGGCGGCGATGGCCGGCTTCGCGCTGCTGCTCCTGCCGGACGCGATCGGCTTCGCCGCCCAGCAGGGCGCGATCCACACGCCGGCGCTGGGCCTGCCCGGCAGCCTGCGCACCGCCGCCCTGCCGGCCGGCTTCGGGCTGATCGTGCTGACCGCGCTGGTCCAGCTCCCGGCGCACCGCCTGCGCGACCTGCTGCTCGCCGCGATCGGCCTCGCCGCCGCCGGCCTCGCGCTGTCCGTCCTCGCCCCCTGGTTCGACGATATCGGCAACTGGTCGCTCGTCGTCTTCTTCGTGCTGCTGCTCGGCGCGGGCGTTGCCGCCGGCGTGCCGATCGGCTTCGCCTTCGGCCTCGCCACCTTCGCCTATCTCGCCGATGCCGGCGGCATTCCGCTCTCGATCATGGTCGGCAAGATGCAGGAGGGCATGAGTTCGCTGATCCTGCTCGCGGTGCCGCTCTTCGTCTTCCTCGGCACGCTGATCGAGATGACCGGCATGGCCCGCGCGATGGTCGACAGCCTGGCCGCCCTGTTCGGCCATTTCCGCGGCGGGCTCAGCTATGTCCTGCTCGGCGCGATGTATATCGTCTCCGGCATTTCCGGCGCCAAGGCGGCGGACATGGCGGCGGTCGCCCCGGTGCTGTTCCCCGAGATGAAGCGCCGCGGCGTGCCGGAGGGCGAGCTGGTCTCGCTGCTCGCCGCCTCCGGCGCGATGAGCGAGACGATCCCGCCCAGCCTGGTGCTGATCATCATCGGCTCGGTCACCAGCGTCTCGATCGCCGCCCTCTTCGCCGGCGGCATGCTGCCGGCGCTCGTGCTGGCGATCGTGCTCGGCATCATCGCCCGGCGGAACGCGGGGCGCGATGGCCACGGTGCCGCGCCGCGCGCGCCCGTCCGCGTCATGGCGCGGAATTTCGTCATCGCCCTGCCGGCGCTGGTCGTCCCCTTCCTGATCCGCTTCGCCGTCGCCGACGGCATCGCCACCGCGACCGAGGTGTCCACCATCGGCATCTTCTATTCGGCCCTGGTCGGCCTGCTCGTCTACCGCCAGTTCGACTGGCGCCGCCTCTGGCCGATGCTGGTGGACAGCGCATCGCTCTCGGGCGCGATCCTGTTCATCATCGGCACCGCGAGCTGCATGTCCTGGGCGCTCACCCAGTCCGGCTTCGCGATGTCGCTGGGGGCGGCGATGCAAGCGGTGCCCGGCGGGCGCGACGGCTTCCTGCTCGCGTCCATCCTGGTCTTCATCGTGCTCGGCAGCGTTCTCGAGGGCATCCCCGCGATGGTGCTGTTCGGCCCGCTGCTGTTCCCGGTGGCGAGCCAGGCCGGCATCAACGAGGTGCACTACGCGATCGTGGTGATCCTCGCGATGGGGATCGGCCTGTTCGCCCCGCCCTTCGGCGTCGGCTACTACGCCGCCTGCGCGATCGGGCGGATCGACCCTGCCGCCGGCATGCGCCGCATCGTGCCCTATCTTGCCGCGCTGCTGATCGGCCTGCTGATCGTCGCCTTCGTCCCGGCGATCACCACGGCCCTGCTCCCCCACTGACAGACTCGCCCCGACCGGAGACAAGCCATGAGATTCGACAACAAGATCGCCATCGTCACCGGCGGGCTGTCCGGCATCGGCGCCGCCATCGCCGCCCGCCTCGCCGCCGAGGGCGCGAAGGTGATCGCCGCGGACATCGCGACCGACGCGGCAACGCTCGACGCCGCGCCCCCCATCGCCCCGCTGCGGGTGGACGTCGCCGATCCGGCGAGCGCCGCCGAACTCGTCGAGACCACCCGCGCCACCCATGGCCGGGTCGATATCCTCGTCCAGGCGGCCGGCATCGGCCATGACGTGCCGCTGCTGGAAACCACCCCCGAACTGTTCGACCGCATCATCGCGATCAACCTGCGCGGCACGTTCCTGGTCGCGCAGGCGGCGGCGCGGGCGATGGTCGCGCAGGGCGGCGGCGCGATCGTCAACATCGCCAGCGTGTCGGGCATGCGCGGGAATGTCGGCCGCACCGCCTACGGCGCCTCGAAGGGCGGCGTGGTGATCATGAGCCAGGTCATGGCGGTGGAACTCGCCACCGCCGGCGTGCGGGTGAACGTGATCGCCCCCGGCCCGGTGGACACGCCGCTGGTCGCGCGCATGCACGACGCCGAGATCCGCCGGATCTGGACCGACGCCGTGCCGATGCGCCGCTACGCGACGCCGGAGGAAATCGCCGGCGCCGCCGCCTTCCTCTGCTCGGAGGATGCCGGCTATGTCACCGGCCACGTGCTCGCGGTCGATGGCGGCTTCCTCGGCACCGGCGTGCAGCGCCGGCCGCAGTAAGTCTTGGAGCACTTTCCGATCCATCCGGATCGGATGGTGCTCTAGCCGAGCAGCGCCGCCAGCAGCGAGTCGAGCCGCTTGCGGCCTTCATAGGTCGCGCTCACCCGCGCCGGCGCGACGTCGAGATAGCCCGCCTCGATCGCCTGCGCCGTCACATCGGGGTCGAGCATGTCCAAGAGATCGCGCCCGGTCCGCGTCGCGTAGGCGTCCCGGTCGATTCCCTCGGCCAGCCGCAACCCCATCAGCAGCGCCTCGCGGGCGCGCTCGTCCGCGCCGATCACGATTTCCTCGGTGCTACCATGCCCCGCCGCCTCGACCCGGGCGGCCCATTCCTCCGGCGCGCGGTGCCGCCGCGTCGCGAGCAGGGTGCCGCCCAGGCTGATCCGCCCATGCGCGCCGGCGCCGATGCCGGCATAGTCGCGGTAGCGCCAGTAGGCGAGGTTGTGGCGCGACTCCTCGCCCGGCTTCGCGTAGTTCGAAATCTCGTAGGGGCCGAGGCCGAAGCGCGCCGCCTCCTCGGCGGTGGCGTCGTAAAGTGCCGCGGCATCGTCATCCTCGGGGAGCGCGAAATCGCCGCGGGCATGGGCGGTGGCGAATCGCGTGCCGGGCTCGATGGTGAGCTGGTAGAGCGAGAGATGATCGAGCCCGACGGCGAGGGCGGCGCCGAGTTCGGCGCGCCAGGCGGCGAGCGTCTGGCCCGGCCGGGCATAGATCAGGTCGAAGGACAGGCGCGGGAAGATGGCCCGGCCGAGTTCCACTGCGGCCATCGCCTCGGCCGCGCCATGCTCGCGGCCGAGAAAGCGCAGCGCGTCGTCGTTCAGGCTCTGCACGCCGATCGAGACGCGGTTGACCCCGGCCTCGCGATAGGCGCGGAACCGCCCGGCCTCGATGCTGGTGGGGTTGGCCTCGAGCGTAATCTCCAGATCCGGCGCCGGCGTGAACAGGCGGCAGGCCCGCGCGATCAGTGCCGAGACGCTTTCGGGCGCCATCAGGCTCGGCGTGCCGCCGCCGAAGAAGATCGAGGTCAGCCGGCGCGGACCGAGGCGGGCGGCCTCGAAGTCGAGTTCGGCGAGGAGTGCGGCGACGATCCGCCGCTCCGGGATCCGCTCGCGGACATGGGAGTTGAAGTCGCAATAGGGGCATTTGGCCTTGCAGAACGGCCAGTGGATATAAAGGGCGAGCGGCGTCATGCCCGGCGTCTAGCACGTCTTGCGCCGAAGGCCGATCTGGGCCATATCGCCCCGACCGGCACGCCTTCGGGCGAAGTTGCCGACAATTCGCACACGAAGCGCCTTATCCAGCGCGCTGGTTCCGGTGCCGCAAGGCTCGGCTTCGTGGAGGTTCAACCGGATGGCCGCCTGCCCGGCGGCCCCAGACAAGGATACCAGATCATGGCGATGCCAGACGTCTCCCTGCGCCAGCTGCTCGAAGCCGGCGTGCATTTCGGCCACAACACCCGCCGCTGGAACCCGCGCATGGCGCCGTTCCTGTTCGGCGTGCGCAACCAGGTCCACATCATCGACCTGCAGCAGACCGTGCCGATGCTCGAGCGCGCGCTGCGCGAGATCCGCAACGTCACCGCCGGCGGCGGGCGCGTGCTGTTCGTCGGCACCAAGCGGGCGGCGGCCGAGCACGTGGCCGACGCGGCGAAGCGCTGCGGCCAGTATTACGTCAATCACCGCTGGCTCGGCGGCATGCTAACCAACTGGAAGACCATCACCAACTCGATCCGCAAGCTGCGGCAGATGGAAGAGACGCTGGCCGGTGATGGCCAGGGCCTGACCAAGAAGGAAATGCTGAACCTCATGCGCGAGCGCGACAAGCTCGACCGCGCGCTGGGCGGCATCAAGGAAATGGGCGGCCTGCCGGACATCCTGTTCATCATCGACACGAACAAGGAGAAGCTCGCGGTCGAGGAAGCCAACAAGCTCGGCATTCCGGTCGTCGCGGTGCTCGACTCGAACTCGAACCCCGAGGGTGTCACCTATCCGATCCCCGGCAATGACGACGCGATCCGCGCGATCACGCTGTATTGCGACCTGGTCGCGAACGCGGTGCTCGACGGGATCAGCGCCGAGATGGCGGCTTCCGGCGCGGATATCGGCGCGCTGGAAGAACTGCCGGCCGAGGCGGTGGACGAGGACGCCGAAGCGCACGCCTGAGCCGCACGCGGGACGAATTCCGGACCCGCCCCTGGCGGGTCCGGCCGTATTCATTTTCTGAGGAGAACTCCCATGGCCGATATCACCGGCGCGATGGTCAAGGATCTGCGTGAGAAGACCGGCGCGGGCATGATGGATTGCAAGAAGGCGCTGGTCGAGACCGACGGCGACATGGAAGCCGCGGTCGACTGGCTGCGCAAAAAGGGTCTTGCCGCGGCGGCGAAGAAGTCGGGGCGGACCGCGGCGGAAGGACTGGTCGGTGTCGCCCATGAGGGCAACAGGGCGTCGATGGTCGAGGTGAATGCCGAGACCGACTTCGTGGCGCGGAACGAGGCGTTCCAGAATTTCGTCGAGACGGTGGCGAAGCTGGCGCTGACCGTGGGCGAGGATGTCGAGGCGCTGAAGGCGGCGGCCTTTCCGGGCAAGTCGCACAGCGTTGCGGACGAGCTGGTGAGCCTGGTGGCCACCGTCGGCGAGAACATGTCGATCCGGCGGGCCGCGGTGGTCGAGGTGAAGGACGGCGTTGCCGCGTCATACGTGCATGGCGCGCTGAAGCCGGGGCTCGGCAAGATCGGCGTGCTGGTGGCGCTGGAAGGCAAGGCCGACGAGGCGCTGAGCACGCTGGGGCGGCAGATCGGCATGCATGTCGCGGCGACGCGGCCGGATGCGCTGAGCATCGCCGATGTCGATCCGTCGGCGCTGGAGCGCGAGAAGGCGGTGCTGGCCGAGCAGGCGCGCGCCTCCGGCAAGCCGGAAGCGATCATCGAGAAGATGGTCGAGGGCCGGGTGAAGAAGTTCTACGAGGACGTGGTGCTGCTGGAGCAGACCTGGGTGCACGACGGCGAAAGCAAGGTGCAGAAGATCGTCCAGAGCGCCGGGGCGACCCTGACCCGTTTCGTGCGGTTCACCCTCGGCGAGGGGATCGAGAAGGAAGCCACCGACTTCGCGGCGGAGGTCGCGGCGGCGGCGGGCGGCTGATATCTTGATCCGCTCCGCCGCGCGGTGACGCGGGGCGGGCGAAAAAGCCTGGAGACGGCGGCGCGAGGTTCGCGCCGCCGTTTTCGTTTTTGGGCGGTGCTGGTTCGGCCGCCGGCGGTCGGGGCCTCGGGCGGCGCGGGCGGCGGAGCGCCGGCGGCAACGGAATGCCGAGCGTGTGGCAGAGCGGGCGCAGGGCGCGGCCTGTGGCCGGGCGGGATTCGATGGCCGCCCGCATGTCGGGTTCGGCGAGGAGCGCGCGGAGCTGGGCGCGGGCGGCGGCCGCGCTGGGGATGAGGTTGAGCAGCCAGGCGTAGCGGCGCGGCAGGGTTTTGCGCGCGCGGGGGCGGGGCGTGGACGGCGCGAGGCGGCGCGGGCGCGGGCGGGATGCGAGATGGGCGGCGAAGCGGGCCGCGAAAAACCGCAGGCGGGCGCAGACGAGGATGATGAACGGCCCGGCGAGGCCGCGGGCGAGGCCCTCGGCCGCGACGACGCAATACAACCCGTCAAGGATGCGGGCGAGACGCTCGGCCGGGGTTGCGGGGCTGCACGCGGTCATGGACCAGTATGGACCATGAAGGCCGGGGGGTGGGCAAGCGTTTTTGCTCCGCTCCGCCTTGCTCCCCCCTGCCCTGCCCTGCCCTGCCC
>NZ_JFHO01000124.1:0-11688 GCF_000724705.2 Acidiphilium sp. JA12-A1 | reverse complement strand
GCCGCCGCGGCGCCGGATGCGGGCGGCAGCACGAAGCGCTGGCCGGGATAGACCAGGTTGGGATCGCGGATGCTCGCCTCGTTCGCCTTGTAGATCAGCGAATAGTCGACGCCGCGGCCATAGACGCGCCGGGCGATCAGCCACAGGCAGTCGCCGCGCTCGATCACGACATGGTGCGGCGCGACCGGGCCGACCGCGCGCGGGGCGTAGGCGGTCTTCATCTCGCCGATGACGGCCCCGTTCGCGTCATGCGCCGTGAGGCTGAAGGTGCCGGGCTTCGCCGGCATGTGCTCGACCTTCAGCGTCCAGCGGCCATCCGGGCCGGCGGTCGCGGTGCCGAGCGGAGCGCCGTCGAGCGAGAGCGAGACCTGCGCGCCGGGTTTCGCCGTGCCGGCGATCAGCGCGTGGCCCTTGCCGTCGTAGTCGACCGAGCCGATGCCGAGCGTGCCCGGCGCCGGGCCCTGGCCGCTCAGCACCTTCGAGGGCTCGCCGCTCTTGCCGGCGAGCACCGCGAGCGGCCCCTCGTTCGGCGCGGCGGGCACCGAGACGGTGACGTCGCGGTTGCTGGCCAGGGTCTGGCCGCCGGGGCCGGTGGCGGAAAGGGCGAGCTGCTGGCCGCCGGCGGGCAGCGGGCGGGAGGTGACGAAGGCGAAGCTGCCGGAGGAATCCGCCTTCACCGTGCCGATCGTCTTGCCGTTGGCGGTGATGGTGACGGTGGCGCCGGGCGCGGCGTGGCCGGCGATCACCGCGTTGCCGCCGGCATCGACGCGCACCGTGTCGAAGCTCGGGGTGCCGGCGGGCCTGGCCGGCGACGCGGCGGGATGGACGGTGGCGTTCGGCGGCGGCGCGACCGGCCGGGTCGGTTCGATGTCGCGGCGGTTGCCGAGCACGGCGAGGCCGATCACGGCGCAGAGGCCGAGCGCGCCGATCGCCGCACCGGGCAGCCAGCCGGGAGCGCGCGTCCGTTCGCCCTGGCTCTCGCCGCTGGGGGTCTGGTTGGTTGACATGTAAAGAACTCTTGATGCCGATCGCTTGCCTATCCTGCATTATCCTGCCACGAGGACGGCCGTCTCGAAAGGTTCGGCAGGTAATTCTGGAATATGAGTCACATTTCGGTCACGGTATTTTGCGGCTCGTCCCCGGGGGCGGCGCCCGACTATCTCGCGGCGGCGCGCGCCCTGGGCGAGGGGCTGGCCGCGCGGGGCATGACCCTGGTGTTCGGTGGCGGCAATGTCGGGCTGATGGGGGCGACCGCCGGGGCCGCGCTCGGCGCCGGCGGGGCGGTGACCGGCATCATCCCCGATTTCCTGCGCGCCCGTGAGGTCGAGTTTCCCGGCCTGACCGAACTGATCGTCACCGACACGATGCATACCCGCAAGCGGCGCATGTTCGCCCGGGCGGACGCGTTCGTCGTGCTGCCCGGCGGGCTCGGCACGCTGGACGAGCTGATGGAGATCCTCACCTGGAAGCAGCTCGGCCGCCACACCAAGCCGATCCTGCTGATCGACATCCGCGGCTGGGCGAGCCGGGTGGCGGCGCTGATCGACGGCGTGATCGAGGACGGTTTCGCCCGGCCGTCGGCGCGCGAGCTGATCGAGGTGGTGCCGGACGTGGCGGCCGCGCTCGCCCGGCTCGAGACCTATTCGGAATCGGTCAACGGCGCCTCGTCGCTCGGCAACCTGTAATCCTCGCCGAACCAGCGGCCGAGATCGATCGCGCGGCACCGCGCCGAGCAGAACGGGCGGTGCGCCTCCTGCGCCTTCCGGCCGCAGATCGGGCAGGCGCCGGCGGGTTTGCGGCGGGGGCGGCGGTCGGGAGCCGGTTCGTCGGTCATGGCGGCAACTCGTGCAGCGGCGGGCGGATGCGGGGGCGGCTGATCTCGGCGAAGCCGAGTGCCGAGAAGCCGAGCAGGCGCGGGCGGAGCGGATCGCGCGCGAGGGCGGCGGCAAGGTCGGGGGCCAGTTTCGGCCGGGCGGCGGGTTTCATTCCGGCGAAATCGACCAGGATCGCGCCGGCGAGGTTGCGCAGCCGGATCTGCCGGGCGAGTTCGGGAATGATGGCGCGGTTGAGCCGCAACTGCGCGCCATGCTTGTCGCCCCGCTCGGCGGTGGCCGCGCCGGCATCGATATCGATCGCGGTGAGCGCCGGCGTCGGGCAGACCGTGCCGCGCGCGCCCTGCGGCAGCGGAAAGACCGGCTCGGCGAGCGCGGCGATCTCCTCCGCCACCGGGGCGAGGCTGGCCGGATCGTGCGCGACCCCCTCATGCGCCGCGCGCAGCAGGGCGACGAGTTCCCAGTCATCGGCGAGGATCGGCGCGGCCGGATGCAGGGCGCGGAACTCGGCGATCGGGCCGGGGCCGCGGGCGAGCAGGCCGGGCTTCGCGCCGGGTGCTACACCTTCCGCCAGCGCGAGGCGGGGGCCCTTGCCGCCCTGCGGCGCGCGGGTGATGCGGACCGCGACGGCATCGCCCTCGGCGAGGCTCTTGCCGCCCGCGCTGTCGGGCAGGAAGCCCGATCCGTCGCCGAGATCGACGAACGCGCCGCCAAGTGCCGGGGCGCGGGCGGTGATCCGGCCGGAGCGGAGATCGCCGACGCCATCCGGCGCGTCGGGCCGCCAGCGCGTGTAGCCGGCGAGCGTGCCGGATTCGGTCAGCGCGAGATGCACCGTGCCGCCGCGCAGCCCGGCGCGGATGACGGCGCTCATGCCCGCCAGCCGAGGCCGCGCAGCAGGTTCAGCGTTTCGTGCAGGGGCAGGCCGACCACGCCGGAATGCGAGCCGGCGAGAAAATCGACGAACCCCGCCGCCCGGCCCTGGATCGCGTAGCCGCCCGCCTTGCCGCGCCATTCGCCGCTGGCGAGATAGGCCTCGGCGGCGTCGCGGTCGAGCCGGGCGAAGCCGACGGTGGTCATCACGTTGCGCGCGGCGATGCGCCCGTCCGGCCCGCGCACGGCGACGGCGGAATGCACCCGGTGGCGGCGGCCGGCGAGCAGGTCGAGACAGCGGCGCGCCTCGGCCTCGGTTTCGGTTTTCGGCAGGATGCGGCGGCCGAGCGCGACGACGGTATCGGCGGCGATGACGAAGGCGCCCGGCGCGGTGACGGAAGCGAGCTTCTCCGCCGCCATGCGCGCGGCGTAGAGCCGGGGCGGTTCCGCCTTGTGCGGGGTTTCGTCGATATCGGGGGACATCACCGCGTCGGGGACGATGCCGAGCTGACGCAACAGGTCGAGCCTGCGGGGGCTCGACGAGGCCAGGATCAGGTCGGCCATGCGGCGGTCCGGCTTACTTGAAGCGGAAGGTGATCCGGCCCTTGGTCAGATCATAGGGCGTCATTTCGACGTTGACGCGGTCACCGGCCAGCACGCGGATGCGGTTCTTGCGCATCTTGCCGCTCGTATGGGCGAGAATGATATGGTCGTTGTCGAGTTTCACCCGGAACATCGCGTTCGGGAGCAGCTCCGCGACGGTGCCGCTGAACTCGATCATGTCTTCTTTTGACATCAAACCTCGATAAAAAATTGCAACATGCGGTTCAAATGAGCCGATGGCGCGTTCAGGTCAAGTTTTCCGCCCGGTTGCGGGTCAGCCTTGCGCGGATGGAACGGGCGTGGCCGTCGAGGCTCTCGGCCACCGCCAGCGTCGCCGCGGCGGGTCCGATGGACGCCATCGCCGCCGGATCGAGGGCGACGAAGGTGGTGCGCTTGAGGAAGTCGAACACCGACAGCCCCGAGGAGAACCGCGCCGTGCCGCCGGTCGGCAGCACGTGGTTGGGCCCGGCGACGTAGTCGCCGATCGCGGTCGGCGCGTCGGCGCCGAGAAAGGCGGCGCCGGCATGGCGGATGCGGGCGAAGACCGCGTCCGGATCGGCGGTCATCACCTGGAGATGCTCCGGGGCGACGCGGTTGGCGATCTCGGCGGCCTCGTCGAGATCGCGGGCGATGATGATCGCGCCATGGGCGGCGAGCGAGGCGGCGGCGATCGAGGCGCGGGGCAGGGTTTCCAGCGCGCGGGCGAGTTCGGCGGCGACGGCCTCGGCCAGCGCCGCATCGTCGGTGACGAGGAGCGACTGCGCCGCCTCGTCATGCTCGGCCTGGGCGATCATGTCGAGGGCGACGCGCCACGGGTCCTGCCCGGCATCGGCGATGATCAGCACCTCGGAGGGGCCGGCGATGGAGTCGATGCCGACCTGCCCGAACACCTGCCGCTTCGCCTCGGCGACGAAGGCGTTGCCCGGCCCGACGATGCGATCGACCGGGGCGATGGTGGCGGTGCCGTAGGCGAGGGCGGCGACGGCCTGCGCGCCGCCGACGCGGTAGATCTCCGCCACCCCGGCGCGCCGCGCGGCGGCGAGGACGAGGTCGTTCATCTGCCCATCCGGCGTCGGCACGCACATCGCGATCCGCCCGACGCCGGCGACACGGGCGGGAATCGCGTTCATCAGCACCGAGGAGGGGTAGGACGCCTTGCCCCCCGGCACGTAGAGCCCGACGGCGTCGAGCGGCCCCCAGCGCAGGCCGAGCCGCGCGCCGGCGGCATCGGTGAAGCCGATGTCCCGCGGCAGCTGGGCGCGGTGGAACGCCTCGATCCGGGTCGCGGCGAGGTCGATCGCCTCGAGCTGTTCGGCGCCGACGCGGGCGCAGGCGGCGTCGATCTCGGCGGCACTCACCCGCAGGGTTTCGGGCGTGATGGGAAAGCGGTCGTAGCGGCGGGTGAGGTCGATCAGCGCGGCGTCGCCCTCGGCGCGCACGCGGGCGATGATCGCGGCGACCGGGGCGGCGACGTCGGTGGCGCTGGCGCGGTCGCTGGCCAGGGCGGCGAGGGCGGCGGCGAAGCCCGGTTCGGCGGTGTGGAGACGGCGGATCATGCGGCGGCCAGCGCGTCGCGGAAGCGGGCGATCCAGTGGGCGATTTCCTCCGGCCGCGTCTTCAGCGCGGTGCGGTTGACGATCAGCCGCGAGGTGACATGGGCGATGGTCTCGGTCTCGACCAGGCCATTGGCCTTCAGCGTCGAGCCGGTCTGCACCAGGTCGACGATCAGGCGCGACAGGCCGAGGCCGGGGGCCAGCTCCATCGCGCCGTTCAGCGCCACGATCTCGGCCTGGATGCCGCGCGCGGCGAAATGCCGGCGGGTGATGTTGGGGTATTTGCTGGCGACGCGCACGCGCGAGAGGCGGCCGAAATCGGTGCGCCCGGCCGCGTCCGCCGGCTCGGCGACGGCGATGCGGCAGGCGCCGATGCCGAGGTCGAGCGGCGCGTAGATTTCCGGATAGTCGAACTCCATCAGCACGTCGGCGCCGCAGATGCCGATCTCGGCGGCGCCGAAGGCGACGAAGGTGGCGACGTCGAAACTGCGCACGCGGATCACGTCGAGCTCGGGGATCGCGGTGTGGAAGCGCAGCCGCCGGCTGCTCTCGTCGGCATAGTCCGGCTCGGGCGCGATGCCGGCGGCGGCGAGCAGCGGCGCGCATTCCTTCAGGATGCGGCCCTTGGGCAGGGCGAGCACGAGCCCGTTGGTGGCGGCCTCGGCGGCCTTCGGCGATGGGGTCACGGCGGTCATCGCGCGGGTTCGTAGCATTGCCGGCGCGCCCTGCCAAACCCGGCGGCGCGGGGCTTGTCCCGGCGGTGCTGTGGGCGCAGATTGCGGCCATGAGCGAGCATGTGATGATCTGCGAGGTCGGCCCGCGCGACGGGCTGCAGATGGCGAAGTCGAGAATGGAGACCGGGGCGAAATGCGACTGGATCGCCGCCCTGGCGAAGGCCGGGGTGAAGGAGATCGAGGTCGGCAGTTTCGTGCCGGCGAAGCTCATCCCGCAGATGGCGGATACCGAGGCGGTGGTCCGCTTCGCGAAGGAGATTCCGGGCCTCGTCGTCGTCGCGCTGGCGCCGAACCTGCGCGGGGCGCAGGCGGCGGTGGCGGCCGGGGCGCACCGGGTCAGCATTCCGGTCTCGGTGAGCGAGGGGCATTCGCGCGCCAACCTGAACCGCGCGCCGGACGAGCAGGTGGCGGTGGTCGGCCAGATCGTCGAGTGGATGGAAAGCGCGGGCAATCCGGCGGAAATCGAGGTCGCCTGCTCGACCGCCTTCGGCTGCTCGATCGACGGCGTGGTGCCCGAGCGCGAGGTGGTGCGCATCGCCGCCGCACTCGCGGAGACGGGGGTGGAGCAGATCGGCCTCGCCGACACGGTGGGCTACGCCAACCCCGCGCAGATCAAGTCGGTCGTGCGGGCGGTGCGGCGCGAGATCGGCCCGGCGCTGCGCGGGCTGCACCTGCACGACACGATGGGCCTCGGCCTCGCCAACGCGCTGGCCGGGCTCGAGGTCGGGATCAGGGATTTCGACGCCGCCCTCGCCGGGCTCGGCGGCTGCCCGTTCGCGCCCGGGGCGTCGGGCAACATCGTCACCGAGGATCTCGTGTTCATGCTGGAGAGCATGGGCTTCGGCACCGGCATCGACCTTGCGGCGCTGATCGCCGCGCGGCGCCTGCTGCACGAGGGGCTGCCGGCCGAGCCGATGCATGGGCAGGTCGCGAAGGCGGGCATTCCGCGCACCTATCGCCAGGCGGCGTGAGGGGCGCGGCATGAGCGGCACACCGCTGGCGGGGCTGCGCGTCGTCGAGTTCGCGCACATGGTGATGGGGCCGACGACCGGGCTGATCCTCGGCGATCTCGGCGCCGACGTGGTGAAGATCGAGCCGATGCCGGACGGCGACAACACCCGCCGGCTGACCGGCTCGGGAATCGGCTTCTTCACCATGGCGAGCCGCAACAAGCGCAGCGTCATGCTCGACCTGAAATCGCCCGAGGGGCTCGAAGTGGCGCGGGACCTGGTGGCGCGGGCCGACGTGCTGACCGAGAATTTCCGCCCCGGCGCGCTGGAGCGGCTCGGCCTCGGCTACGCGGCCTGCGCCGCGCAAAACCCGCGGCTCATCTACTGCTCGCTCAAGGGCTTCCTGCCCGGGCCGTACGAACACCGCACCGCGCTCGACGAGGTGGTGCAGATGATGGGCGGCCTCGCCTACATGACCGGGCCGATCGGCCGGCCGCTGCGGGCCGGCGCCTCGGTGATCGACATCATGGGCGGCAGCTACGGCGCCATCGCGGTGCTCGCCGCCCTCGCCGAGCGGGAGCGGACCGGGCGCGGCCAGCACGTGCAGTCCGGCCTGTTCGAGAGCGTCGCGATGCTGATGGCGCAGCACATGGCGCAGGCGGCCATCACCGGCGTCGAGCCGGCGCCGATGAGCGCGCGCGACGTGGCCTGGCCGGTCTATGACATCTTCAACACGAAGGACGGGCAGCAGATCTTCATCGGCGTCGTTACCGACACGCAGTGGAAGGTGCTGTGCGCCGAGTTCGGGCTGGCCGCGCTGGCCGACGATCCGGGGCTGGCGACGCAGGCCGAGCGGCGGGCGGCGCGCCCGCGCACCCTGCCGGTGATCGCCGCCGCCTTCGCGCAATTCAGCGCGGCGGATCTGGTCGCGCGCTGCGAACGGCTGGGCCTGCCCTTCGCGCCGATCGCGAAGCCGGCGGACCTGTTCGCCGATCCGCACCTGCGGGAGTCGGGCGGGCTGGTCGAGGTCAGCCTGCCGGACGGGCGGAAAATCGGCCTGCCGGGCCTGCCGATCAGCATGGACGGGGCGCGCAGCACGGCGCGGCGCGACGTGCCGGCGCCCGGCGCGGACACGCGGGACGTGCTGGCGGAGCTGGGCTATCCGGCCGCCGAGATCGACCGGCTGATCGCGGCGGGCGCCGCCGGCTGAACGGAATTTCAGGGAAGGAGCAAAAGAATGGCGAAGGTGGCGTTCATCGGGCTTGGGGTGATGGGCTATCCGATGGCGGGGCATCTGGCCGCCGGCGGGCACGAGGTGACGGTCTACAACCGCACCCACGCCAAGGCCGAGGCCTGGGCGAAGCAGCACAAGGGCACGGCGGCGCCGACCCCGCGCGAGGCGGCGGCGGGGGCCGATTTCGTGTTCTGCTGCGTCGGCAACGACGACGATCTCCGCTCGGTGACGATCGGGCCGGATGGCGCCTTCGCCGGCATGAAGGAGGGCGCGCTGTTCGTCGACCACACCACGGCCTCGGCCACGGTGGCGCGCGAGCTGGCGGAGGCCGCCGGCGGGCGTTTCGGCGTGATGGACGGGCCGGTGTCCGGCGGCCAGGCCGGGGCGGAGAACGGCAAGCTCACGGTGATGATGGGCGGCGAGGCGGCGGATTTCGAGCGGGCGAAGCCGGTGGTCGGCTGCTACGGCGCGAATATCAGCCATATCGGGCCGCACGGGGCCGGGCAGCTCGCCAAGATGGTCAACCAGATCTGCATCGCCGGCGTCGTCCAGGGCCTCGCCGAGGGGCTGCATTTCGCCGAGGCCGCCGGGCTCGACGCGGCGAAGGTGATCGGCGCGATCTCGAAAGGTGCTGCGCAGAGCTGGCAGATGGAAAACCGCTGGAAGACGATGACGGAGAAGAAATTCGATTTCGGCTTCGCGGTGGACTGGATGCGCAAGGACCTCGGCATCTGCCTCGCCCAGGCGAAGGAAACCGGGGCGCGGCTGCCGCTCACCGCGCTGGTCGACCAGTTCTACGCCGATGTGCAGCAGATGGGCGGGCGGCGCTGGGACACCTCGTCGCTGATCGCGCGTTTCGGCGGCGTCTCAGAATAGGCTGTTATTGATGCGCAGCACCTCGCGGCAATGCGGGGTGTTGGCCAGCGCGCCGCCATTGTTCTCGCAGCGGACCACCTGGCGCATCAGCGCATGCGGGTTCTTGCGGTAATAGGCGGTCTGGCCGCCGCCGGCGCAGCCGGCGAGGGCGCCGCAGGCGATCAGCAGGGCCGCGAGGCGGGTCGTGGCGGCGGTGCGGCGGTGGCGCATCCCTCTGGAACCTCCGTGGTGTCGGGGCCGGCGCGGCGCCCGGGCTCACTGGCCGGCGTTCACCGGCCAGAACGCGCCGGCAAGAATTCACCGGAATGTCACAGGACCGCCGCGATCCGGTCATCTTCGTCGCCTCTTGTAGCACTCTCGTCAACCATGGGGAGTTCCGACGTGATGAACATTTCGCGCAAGCAATTCGCGGCGATCCTCGGCGGCGCGCTGATCGCCGGCGGTCTTGCCGGCGGTGTCGCCCAGGCCGAATATCAGGGGCACATGATGCAGGCGCGCCGGGCGCTGCTCGCCGCGCGCCACCAGTTGCAGATCGCCGACCGCGACAAGGGCGGGCATCGCATCGCAGCGCTCCGGGCGGTGAACGAGGCGCTGCGCCAGGTCGATATCGGCATCCGCTACGACCATCACTGACCGGCGTGCTTCGGCCGGCCGGGCCGTTCGCGGCCCGCCGGCCGCGTCTCGCCGCTTGCGGCCGGCCGGGTGCCGGCGTAAGGCTCGTGCTCATGAAAAAATCCACCGCATACCTTTTCGGCGCCGCGATCGCCCTGCCGCTCGTCGCGCCCCTCGCGGCCAGGGCCGCCGACCAGCCGAAGCCGCTCGGCACGTTCAAGGCCTGGACGGCGGCGACCTACGGCACCGGCCCGGACATGGTCTGCTACGCCTTCGCCACGGCCAAGCCGGAGAAGGGGTCGAAGACCGCGCCGGCGATGCTCACCGTGGCCGAACGCGCGACGTTCCGCGACGAGATCTCGCTCAGCCAGGGCGTCACCTACGCCAAGAAGCAGGACGTGACGGTCAAGGTCGGCGGCGCCGCGCTGAAATTCTTCACCAAGGACAACATGGCCTACGCGCTCAAGGGCCCGGCGACGGTGAAGGCGTTCCTCGGCGGCGCCTCGGCCGTGGCGAGCACGGGCAAGGGGGCGAAGGCGGTGAGCGACACGTTCAGCCTCGACGGGTTCGGCGATGCCTACAAGGCGATCGTCAAGGCCTGCCCGCCGGCCGGGCACAAGGCGAAGTCCTGACCGGGTGACGGCGGCGATGCGCGCGGACGCGCCGGCGACGGACGGGCTGGACGAGGCGGCGCGGGCGCGCATCCTCGCCAAGGCCGCGCTGTTCGCCCCGCCCTCGAACGAGCTGGCGGACGGGCGGCGCGACCTCGTCGGCCTCTCGCGCGAGGAACTCGCCGCGGCGATGGCCGAGATCGGCGAGCAACCCTTCCGCGCCAAGCAGCTCTGGCACTGGATCTACCACCAGGGCGTGACCGATTTCGCCGCGATGGCGAATATCGCCAAGCCCCTGCGCGCGAAGCTCGCCGAACGGTTCGCCATCGGCCGGCCCGAAGTGGCGGCGGACCATCTCAGCGCCGACGAGACGCGCAAGATGCTGTTCCGCTTCCGCGACCACGAGGCGGTCGAGACCGTCTACATCCCCGATGTCACCGAGGATCGAGGTGCCGTGTGCCTGTCCTCGCAGGTGGGCTGCACGCTGTCCTGCCGGTTCTGCCACACCGGCACCCAGCGGCTGACGCGCAACCTCTCCGCCGCCGAGATCGTCGGCCAGTTCATGGCGATGCGCGACGCCTACGGCGAATGGCCGAGCCCGAAGGGCGAGACGCCGCGGCTGCTCTCCACCATCGTGCTGATGGGCATGGGCGAGCCGCTCTACAATTACGAGAACGTCGCCAAGGCGATGAAGATCGTGATGGACGGCGAGGGCATCGGCCTGTCGCGCCGGCGGATCACGCTCTCGACCTCCGGCGTCGTGCCGATGATGGACCGGGCGGGGGCGGAACTCGGCGTCAATCTCGCCGTGTCGCTCCACGCCGTGACCGACGACGTGCGCGACGTGATCGTGCCGCTCAACCGCAAATACAACATCGCCGAGCTGATCGCCGCCTGCCGGCGCTATCCCGGCGCCTCGAACGCGCGGCGGATCACCTTCGAATACGTGATGCTCAAGGGCATCAACGACAGCGAGGCCGATGCCCGCCGCCTGGTCGAGCTGATCGACGGCATCCCGGCCAAGGTGAACCTGATCCCGTTCAACCCCTGGCCGGGCTCGACCTACGAAACATCGAGCGGCAACGCCATTCGCCGCTTCGCCAACATCGTGATGGACGCCGGCTATGCCGCCCCCGTGCGCACCCCGCGCGGGCAGGACATCCTCGCCGCCTGCGGGCAGCTCAAGTCGAAGGTCGCGGGCGCGGCGTGACGGGCGGCGCGACGGGGGAGACCATCAGGAAGTGTGGGGTGTGACGGCGCAGGCTGATCTGCGGTAAGCTGGCGTGGTGCCCCGACCTTCGATTCAGGCCAAACCGTCCGCTGACGCTGATCCCTCCGCCACGGACGAGGCTGGGATCATGCAGATCAAGGTGTGGTTGATCGGGATCAGCCCGATGGTGTGGCGGCGGTTTCTGGTGCCGAATACCTGTACCCTGCGGGAGTTGCATGGCGTCATCCAGGTCGTGATGGGGTGGGAGGGCATCCACCTCTACCAATTCTGCCTCCGGTCCCGCCGCTATGGATCCTGCGAAATATCGGCCTCGTCGCCAGACGTCACGCTGGCTGGGCTGCGGCTGCGCAAAGGCGCCCGGTTTGTCTATGAGTACGACCTGAACATCCCCTGGCGGCACGAGATCAGGATTGAGGATCACCTGCCTGGAGAACCGGGCAAGGCTTATCCGCGTTGCACTGGCGGCGACGGCACCTGCCCACCGGAGGACTGCGGCGGCCCGGGAGGCTATCTTGCTGGCCAGGATGAAGCTTCGTCGCTGGATGCCTTGGAAGACCTGCACACAATGGCCGACATCCTCCG
>NZ_JFHO01000125.1:0-7365 GCF_000724705.2 Acidiphilium sp. JA12-A1 | reverse complement strand
GGCCCGCGCCGCCGCCGGCCAGCGCCGGCACGAGCTGAGCCCGCACGAGCTGATCCCGCCCCTGGGCGAAGGGCGTTCTTGCCAGTCCTCGCCCCGCTCGCCATAACCCGCGCATGGACATCATCGACTCCGTGCGCGCCGCCCTGGTGCCGCCGCACCGCGCCGGCCGGCCGTTCATCGCCGCCGGCCTCGTCGTCTTCCTGATCGGCCTCGCCACCGCCGGCTGGCTGGCCTGGCTCGGCGCGCTGTTCGCGCTGTTCTGCCTGTTCTTCTTCCGCGACCCCGCGCGCGTGCCGCCCGCCCGGCCCGATGCCCTGCTCGCCCCGGCGGATGGCCGCGTCGTCATCATCGACGAGGCGCTGCCGCCGCCCGAGCTCGGCCTGCCGGCGGTGATGATGCCGCGCATCGCCACCTTCCTCTCGGTGCTCGACGTGCATGTGAACCGCGTGCCGATGGCCGGCATCGTCACCCGCATCTCCTACCGCCACGGCAAGTTCGTGAACGCGGCGGCGAAGGAGGCCGAGGAGAACGAGCGCAACGCCCTCGCCATCCGCCTCGATTCCGGCGCCGAGATCGCGGTGGTGCAGATCGCCGGGCTGATCGCGCGGCGCATCCTGTGCGACGTGCACGAGGGCGACCGGGTGGAAACCGGCGCGCGCTTCGGCATCATCCGCTTCGGCAGCCGCACCGATCTCTATCTGCCGCCCGGCACGGTGCCGCTGGTCGCGGTCGGCCAGCGCATGGTCGGCGGCGAGACGGTGATGGGCCTGCTGCCCCCCGCCGCGCCGCAAGGCGGGTCATGAGCGGGGCGGAAAAGCCGCCGCTCTTCGCCCTGCCCCGGCGCCGCCCGCCGCGCCGCCCCCGCCTGCGCGGCATGAGCTTCAACCGCATGCTGCCGAACCTGCTGACCCTGTTCGGCCTCTGCGTCGGCTTCAGCGCGATCCGCTTCGCGCTCGAGCAGCGCTTCGGCGGCGCGGTGATCGCCATCGCCGTCGCCGGCGTGATCGACGGGCTGGACGGCCGGCTCGCCCGCCTGCTCAAGGCGACCTCCCGCTTCGGCGCGGAATTCGACAGCCTGTCCGACTTCCTCTGCTTCGGCGCGGCGCCGGCGCTGGTGCTCTATCTCTGGTCGCTCAGCGCCTGGGGCGCGTTCGGCTACCTGCCGCCGCTGATGTTCACCGCCTGCATGGCGCTGCGCCTCGCCCGCTTCAACGCGGCGATCGACGAGATCCCGCACGAGGCCGATGGCCACCTGCCCGCCTTTCGCTTCGCCGGCAACTTCTTCACCGGCGTGCCCGCCCCGGCGGGGGCGGCGATCGCGCTGCTGCCGATCTATCTCGGCCTCGAGGCGGCGCGGCACGGCGGCGCCGGCCTCGCCACCCTCGCCCGCGCGCCGGCGCTCAGCGCCGCGGTGCTGGTCGGCACCGCGCTGCTCTGCATCTCGACGCTGCCGGTCTGGAACTTCAAGAACTTCAAGGTGCCGCCGCACTACGTCATCGGCATCCTGCTCGGCGTGATCGTCGCCGCCGCGGTGCTGATGGCCGATCCCTGGCTCGGCCTCTCGCTGCTCGTCGTCGCCTACCTGGCGATGCTGCCGTTCAGCCGCCGCAGCTTCAAGCGCCTGCAGGCCGAGGCCGAGGCGCGCTGGCGCCAGGGGGCCGAACGCGGCTCGGAATAGCGCGCGGCGCTCACTCCGGCGCGGCGAAGCGGGCGAGGCGCACGGCGGTATGGCCGCGGCTGGTGCGCAGGCTCGGCATGATCAGCAGGCAGTCGTCGTGCGGGGTGCGGATCTCCGCCGCGCCGTCGCGCGCGAGCAGCGTGTCCCGCCGGCGGATCACCTCGCCGCCGCGGAACGGCCGCACGAAGGCGAAGCGGCCGGTATTGGCGGTCACCACCCGCGAGACCTCGGCGAAGCGCGGCGGCGTGCCCGCCGGCACCGGCCCGATCATGCCGGCGCGGGCGAGCGCGGCATCCACGCTCGCGCGCATCTGCCGCACCGTGTCCTCCTGCCAGTGCTGCCCGGCCTCGACCAGCACGGCCGCGGCATCGCCCGCCTCGGCGAGGAAGCGCGGATGGTCGATCAGCCGGCGCCCGCCGGCATGGCCGCCATCGGCCACCACCAGCGCCGGCGTGCCCATCGCCATCGCCAGCGCCCGGCTGCGCGCGCCCTGGCCGCACAGGACCAGCGGGTCCGAGGGCCAGAGCATCGAATGCAGGTCGATCACCCAGTCCGCCTCGGCGATCAGCGGCCAGATCGCGCGGGCGCGGTCGAGCTCGGCGGAGCGGCGCGGGCCTTCCAGCGCCGCCGGGTCCCACACCCGGTTCAGGTCCTCGTCGACGAAGCGCGAGGCGACCGGGTTCTCCGGATCGAAGCGGCGATAGGCGGCGAGGTTGACGAAGCCGAGCGTGAGCCGCCCGCAGGCCGGGCGCGGCCCCTCGCGCAGCAGGGCGTCGAGCACCGCGGCGCCGGCGATCTCGTTGCCGTGCATCAGCGCCAGCACCATCACATGCGGCCCCGAGCGCGGGGCGGCGAAGGTGATGAACCCCTCGATGCCGGTATTGCCCGGCAGCCAGGGCGCAAGGTCGGGCGCCGCGAGCCGCACCTCGAAGCGCGGCAGCGATGCCGTGTCGCTCCCGGCCGCGCTCATCACGGCGGCGCCGCCGGTCCGGCGCGGTCGTGGCGGGCTTTCATTCGGCGCGAACTTGCCATGGCGCCACTCTACCCAGAGATGAAAAACCTGCAACCGTGCGACATGTGTTGACGAAATGTCCGGCTGGCACGAAAACGCCGCGATGCAAGCCGCGCCGACTCTCATGGCCGCAACCCAAGCCATCGCCGACGGACAGGCCGCTCCGGTCACCGCCCGCGTCCTGTGCACCGACCTCGCCGGTCTCCGCTCCCAGGCCCTGGGCCTCGCGGAAGCCGCCGGATTCCGGACCGATTTCCGCGTCATCGCGCCGAAGCGGCCGTGGACCCTGTTCTCGCCGATGCTCTGGCCCGATCCGCGCTGCGCGATCGACGCGGCGGCCCTCGCCCCGCCGGAGGGCGACCTGATGCTCGGCGCCGGCGGGGCCGCCGCCCGCGTGCTGGCGACGCTGCGCCGGCCGGACCTGCCGGCCGTGATCATCCAGCACCCGCGCATGGACACCGGCCGGTTCGACGCCGTGGTGGTAGCGAGGCACGACGGGCTGACCGGCCCGAACGTCATCGTCACCCGCACCGCGCTGCACCGGGTCACCCCCGAGCGCCTCGCCCTCGAGCGCGCGCTGTGGGCGCCGCATTTCGCCGGCCTGCCGCGCCCGCTCGTCGCCGTGCTGGTCGGCGGCTCGAACGGCCGCTACCGGCTCGACACCGCGGCGGCGCGCACCCTCGCCGAGCAGCTCGCCGGGATGATGGACCGCGACCGCGTCGGGCTGATGCTCACCCCCTCGCGCCGCACCGAGCCCGCCGCCCGCGCCATCCTCGATGAGGCGCTGCGCCCGCGCGGCGCCTGGATCTGGGACATGCAGGGCGAGAACCCCTATTTCGGCATGCTCGCCGTCGCCGACGCGATCGTGGTGACGGGGGATTCCGTCTCGATGGTCTCCGAGGCGGTGGCCACCGACGCGCCGGTGATGATCGCCCGCCTGCCCGGCAAATCCACCCGCATCGGCGCCTTCATGGACGACATGGTCGCCTGCGGCCGCGCCCGGAACTTCGATGGCCGGCTGCAGACCTGGGCCACCGCGGCGCTGAACGACACGCCGATGGCCGCCGCCGAGCTGCGCCGGATGCTGGGAGTCTGACTTCGATGCTCGAGATCGACACGTTCGACAATGTCCGCGGCGGCAACGCGGTCTACAAGGCGCTGGCGCACCCGCTGGCCGCCGCGGCGCTGGAGCGCCTGGCCGCGCGCCTGGCCGCCGCCGGCCCGGTCGCGGTCTACGATCCCGAGCGCATTTTTGCGCCGCTGCGCGCCCTGGCGCCGGCGTTTCCGGTCGATGCCGTCTACGTGCACGACACGCTGGCGATCGGCGAGCGCCGCGGCGGCCTCGCCACGAGGCCGCTGACCGACCTCGTCGCCGCCGCACCCGCCACCGTGCTGATCGCCGCCTTCGACGCGCACCGCCTGGCCGACCGGCTGGCCACTCTGCTGCCCGGCGCCGACATCCTCACCCTCGACGAGGTGCGCCTGCCCGACCGGCTGCTGACCAACCGCCGCCGCTATCTCGACCCGCTGAACTTCGCCACCAATTTCGCCTTCTTCCGCGACGACGACGCGATGACGACCAGCCTCGTCACCGCGAATTACTGGCACGGCTACGGCGCGACCGGCGTGCACCTGTGGTGCCGCCTGTTCGACGCCGCCGGCGCGGTGCTCGCCGAGTTCGAGCGCGCGCTGCCCGATCACGCCGGCAGCGTCCGCATCGACAGCGCCGAGGTGCGGCGCGCGCACGGGCTCGGGCCGTTCACCGGGCAGCTCTTCATCCACGCCATCGGCGTCGCCGGTCACGATGTGGTGAAATACGCGCTCGACACCCATGCCGCCGGCAACGGGGCGAGCCTGTCCTGCACGCACGACGCCAATGCCTGGCCCTCCGAGCGCTTCGCCGGCCTGCCCGCCCCGCGCGAGGACGAGACGGTGATCCTCTGGGTGCAGAACAGCCACGCCGTGCCGATCCCCGCCGGGGCGATCAGCCTCGACCGGATGGGCGCCGAGGCGCCGGTGGCGCTGCCCGAGCCGATCGCCCCGTTCGCGACCCGCGCCATCGACGTCGCCGAACTGCTGCCCGGGCTGCGCTGGCCGGCGCAGATCGAGCTGCGCGCCGGCCGCCACGTGGTGCGCCCGCGCTACGAGGTGGTGCGCGCCGGGCGCACCCGCATCGCCCACATGAATGTCGAGCGCGCCGACCTGCGCCCCGATCCGGCGATCCGCAGCCTCTCGCCGCTGCTCGGCCGCGGTTTTCTGCTCCCCTTCCCGATCCTGCCGCGGGAGCGGTTCCGCTCGGTCGCGCTGCCGACACCGATGGCCCACACCCAGGCTGACCTGCCGCTCCGGCTCGACGTCTTCGCGCCGGACGGACGCAAGGTGGCCGAGCACCGGCCCGGCACGCTCCCGCGCGACCATGCCTGCGCCATCGATCTCGACGAGGTGCTGCCGGAGGGCGCGCTGCCGGAAGGCGGGCATGGCGAGCTGGTCTACGACTTCGCCGGGGGCGGCGAGGCCGATGGCTGGCTGCACGGCCTGTTCCGCTACGAGGCGCGGGACGGCTCGCACGCCGCCGAAACCAGCTTCGGCGCGCATGTGTTCAACACGCTGATGACCTGGAAGGGCGAGCCGCAATCCTATTCCGGCCCGCCGCCCGGCCTGTCGACCCGGCTGTTCCTCGATCTCGGCAGCGCGACGCGGCCGAGCTTCTGCGTGCTGACCTACCCCGCCTCCGCCGCCTGGCATCCGCACTCGGCCACCGTGCTGATGCTGCACGACGCCGAGGGCCGCGTGCTGGCCGAGCAGAAACTGGCCATCGCCTGCTCGGGTTCGGCCATCGTCGAGCCCTGGCGGATCTTCGGCGCCGAGGTGCTGGCGCGCGCCGCCGGCGGCTATGTCATCATCCGCGACGCGACCTGCCGGCTGTTCGGCTATCACGGCAAGCACGACGGCGCCGGCCTCGGCCATGGCGCGTTTTCGTTCGATCACATGTTCGGGTTCTGAATTCAGCGCAATCCCGCGCCGCCGCCCTCGCAACGATCGCGGTTTTGGCGTAAGGGGTTGATCATGCAGGCAAGACGGACCTTCCGGCGCATCGCGGTCATCGTTGTCGCGATCGTCATTCTGGCACCGCTCGCGGTCATCGGCCTATTCCTCGCGAGCTTCGATCCCAACAGCTACAAGCCGCAGGTGATCGCCGCGGCGGAACGGGCGCTGCACCGGCCCGTCAGCATCGACGGGCGGCTGCGCATGAGCCTCTCGCTGGTGCCGACGATCTCGGCCACCGGCATCACCATCGCCAATCCGCCCGGCTACCAGAACACCAATCTCGCCACCCTGCGGCGGATCGAGGCGAAGGTCGCGCTGCTGCCGCTGCTGCGCCACCAGCTCAACATCCTCGATCTCGTGCTGGTCGATCCGGTGATCAACCTCGAATACGGGCCGACCGGCACGCCCGACTGGCTGATCGGCCAGGGCGCCCCGGCACCCGCCGGCACCGGCACCGGGTCCGCATCCGGCCCGGCGGCCGGCGTCGCCCTGCAATCGGTCTCGATCGAGAACGGCACGATCACCTACCACCCGCCGATGGCGCTGGTCCCGCTCAACGCCGGCCAGCCCGCCGCGCTGGCGACGCCGCAGCCCACCGTCCTGCACATCGCCCGCTTCACCGGCCGCGCCGCCTCGCTCGACGCGCCGCTGCAGCTGGCGATCGACGCGCAGTACAACGGCACCCCCTTCACCGTGGCCGGCACCACCGGGCCGGTCTCGCGGCTGACCGGCAGCGTCGCCGGCGGTGCGCCCTGGCCGGTGGACCTGACCGTGAGCGGCCAGGGGGCGAACCTGCGCGTGACCGGGCAGATCGCCCATCCGCGCGAGGCCAGCGGCTACGCGCTGCACCTGCACGCCACGGCACCCGACCTCGCCCCGCTCGCTGCCTACCTGCCCGCCGCCGACCGCGGCGACCTGCCGCCGCTGCAACAGGTCGACCTGCGGGCGGATCTCGGCCCGCCCGCCGGCGGGACCCTGCCCTCGGTCACCAATGTCAGCCTCACCGCCGGCAAGTCGGACCTGACCGCCTGGCGCAAGGGCCTGTCGCTCCGCTCGATGAACATCACCCTGCCCGCGCTCGACCAGGCGGTGGACGTCGCGCTGGCCGGCCAGTACCAGGGCCGGCAGGTCGGGCTCGAAGGCAAGGCCGGCCCGGTCGGCCCCGTGATCGAGGCGGCCCTCGGCGCACCCGCCCCGGCCCACGCCGTGCCCACCGAGCGCTTCACCATGAACGTCGCCGGCCGGGTCGGCAACGCGCTGTTCAACGCCGCGGGCGGCATGGCGACCCCCTCGAAGCTCGCCGGCGTCGCGATGAAGCTGAGCGCGACGATCCCCGATCTCGCGAAACTCTCCGACCTCGTCGGCACGCCGCTGCCGGCCTGGACCGATATCGGCGTCTCCGGCCTGCTCACCGATCCGGGCGGCCAGGGGCTTGCAAACACGGTCGCGCTGAACAGCCTCGCGATCAGCTCCGCCCAGGCGCAGCTCGGTGGCGCCTTCAGCCTGCGGCTCGGCCCGAAGCCCGACCTGCAGGCGGTGATCCACGCCTCGCGGATCGACCTGACGGCGCTGCTCAAGGCGATGCCGAAGCCGGCGGCGGCCACGCCCGGCACGGCCGGCGCCGGCG
>NZ_JFHO01000126.1:0-7757 GCF_000724705.2 Acidiphilium sp. JA12-A1 | reverse complement strand
AGCGGCAGATTTGCTCAACGTCTCTAGGCCATATCTCAGCGGTTTGCTGAAGAAGGGGGAGATCCCGTTCGTTCCAATCGGCTCACACAGGCGCGTCAAGTTTGAAGATTTGATCGCCTACAAAAATCGGCGTGATAGCAACCGGGAAGCAGCGCTGGATGAATTGGCACGCTTGGGCCAAGAATTCGATGCCTCATGAAGCACATTGCGGACCGCTTCGTTGTCGTATTAGACGCAAATGTCCTGTATCCATTCAGGATGCGGGACATTCTTTTGTGCTTCTATCATGCTGGCTTGTTTCGGGGCCGCTGGAGCAAAACAATATTGGAGGAATGGACTTCCAATCTCTTGGCTGAAAAGCCAGGCTTGGAACACAGTATTTGTTCGCAGTTGCAAAAAATGAGTTTCGAGTTTCCAGAAGCGCTGGTTACCGATTACGAAAGCTTGATAGGCGGCCTCGAGCTGCCTGATCAGAATGATCGCCACGTTCTCGCGGCTGCGATCCGCTGCGGAGCACAACACATCGTCACCCAAAATCTCAACGACTTCCCGCCAGAGGCTCTGGAACAATTTTCTGTTGAAGCGATTCACCCCGATGAATTTCTCTCCAGAACATTCGAACTTTACCCTACAGAGGCGACCGAAATCCTCAGAAAGTTAAGGCGCTCATATCAGAATCCGCCGTATACCCCTTCAGAATTTGTGCTTGACCTCACAGCGAAAGGTCTCCCCAAACTTGCGTCGCAGATCCGTCCGATGCGACCATTTCTCTGATGCACCGCAGGCGGTTCAATCGGCAGCCGATCGTGGCAAAGTTGTCGATCCTACGACGAAACCCTAAGACTTCGGGCGCAGAGCCGACTGGAGTGCGCTCAAGAGAGGCCAGTCGTGCCTGACGATACCGAAATTGCACCGCAAGACCGCCCCGACGCGCCACCGGAAGGCATCTTGGTGCCCTCCGCTCCCCCGCTCGCCGGCGACGGGCACGCGGTCCGGCGCTGGTTCACCGAAATCGAGGAGGAACCGGTCCCGGTCGCCGACGGCACGCTCGCCGGCGCCCGCAGCGCCGCCAGCGCCTATGCCCGCCGGGCCAAGGCCGAGAATACAAGACGGGCCTACCGGGCCGCGGTGCGCGTCTGGTGCCTCTGGTGCGACCGCCACGGGCTGACCCCCCTCCCCGCCTCCGGCGCGGACGTCGCCGCCTTTCTCGCCGACGAGCGCGGCCGCGGCGTCTCGACCGAAACACTGAAGCTCCGGCGCGCCGCGATCCGCTACCTGCATCGCCTCGCCGGCTGCCCGGTCCCGACCGACGACGCCTGCGTTGCCGAAACCATGGCGGGCATCCAGCGCGATGCCGCCGCCCGCGGCGAGATCCGCCGCAAGAAGGTGGCGGCGACGGCGACAGTGATCCGCCGGCTGCTGGCACCGATCGGCGATACCGAGCTGATCGACCTGCGCGACCGGGCGCTGATCCTGGTCGGCTTCGCCGGCGCGCTGCGGCGCTCGGAACTCGCCGGGATCAGAATCGAGTACCTCACACCGTCCGAGCGGGGGCTCCGCCTGACCCTGCCGCAGACCAAAGGGAGCCAGACCGAGGCGGTTACCGTCGCCCTCCCCTACGGCGATACCGAACTCTGCCCTGTTCGCGCCCTCGAGCGCTGGCAGATGGCGGCCGGATTGCATCAGGGCCCCGTGTTTCGCCGGATCTGGGCGCCGCCCTCCGGCCGCAAGGGACGCAAGCGGACCGCACCGCCGGACCCGGTGGTCGGCGCGCGGGCCCTCACCCCGCAGAGCGTGGCCCTGATCATCCAGCGCCGGGCCATGGCCGCCGGATTCGGCCGGCGGGACCTCGGCGGGCACAGCCTCAAGCGCGGGGCACTGACCACCGGAATGGAACGCGGAGTCCATCCCGCCCGGCTGAAGCGGCTCGGGCGCCACAAGAGCTTCGACGTGCTCGGCGAGTACCTGGAGTTCGGCGACCTGTTTGACGGGCACCCGCTGGACGGGGTGCTCTAGGCCCGTCGGGGTCTGATCTCACGCCAATTCAGATCGCCCGCAGGCGCAGAATATCCGGCACGTATGACGCTTGTCTGAATCCATATTTGGACTATATATTTGGTCAGTTCAAAGATGGAGCGAATATCATGGCTTCGCAAGTCCATCCCGCACCGACAATCGACCGCAAGGGTCTGTCGGGCCCTGCGCTGCGCACGTTTTTCCGTATTGCCGAGCTATGGGGACTGTCGGTCGACGACCAGATGGCGCTGCTTGGGGTTACAGCACGCTCGACGTTCTTCAAATGGAAGAAGGATGCGAATGCCATTCTGCCGAAGGACACACTGGAACGCATCTCCTATGTCCTCGGCATCTACAAGGCGCTCCAGATACTGCTGCCGGATGAGAGGGCTGCCGACACCTGGGTGAAGCGCGCCAATACCGCGCCCCTGTTCGGCGGGAGGTCGGCTCTCGACCGAATGCTGTCCGGACAGGTCGCCGACCTCTTTCTAGTCCGGCAATACCTAGATGCGCAGCGTGGCGGCTGGGCATGAGCCTTCCCGCCACCCAGGTCGAGTGGAAACCGAGCTGGCGGATCATCCCCAGCCGGTTTCCACCGATCCAGCTATTCGAGCGGGTGACGCCCCCCGACGATCTCGAGGCAATCTTCGCCGTCGAATCCCTGACGAACCCGCGACTGCGAGATGAGGTCGGCGACATCCGTCTCGTTCCGCCGGAGGATCGCGTCAGCGGTCCCGGCTCCAGCATCATCATGGCCGCATTCACGCATCTTAATTCCGCGGGCAGCCGGTTTACCGACGGCACATACGGTGTGTTCTACGCGGCCAACAATCTGGATACCGCCATCGCGGAAACAACCTACCACCGCGAACGCTTCATGCGGACGACGGCAGAGGTCCGGATGGAACTCGACATGCGGGTCTACCTGATCGATCTGGCCGCATCGCTGCACGACCTGCGCGGCCGCAAGGCGGAATTTCCAATCGTCTACCACAACGAGAACTACACCGCCGGTCAACATCTGGCGGCGACGCTGCGCAAGGAAGGCTCGAACGGCATCGCCTACGACAGCGTGCGCCACCACGGCGGAGAATGCGCAGCAGTGTTCCGCGCCCGCCTGCTCTCGAACTGTCGCCAGGAACGGCACCTCTGCTATGTCTGGGACGGACAGCGAATCACTGCGGTCTATGAAAAGCGGTCGCTCTGAGACGGAGCGCGATAACGGCGATCCGGCGATCCCGTCGAGCCGGGGAGTTCCCCACCTGCCCTCACCCAGAGGCACCGGATCCGCAGTCTGCTTCGCGACCGGCAAAGCCAAGAAATATGAGCTTCTGTAACGGGCCCTTGGATGTCAATCCCTCGTTGAGCGAGGGTCCGTCGCCAGGGTCTTGCTTCTGTCCGCAGTCGGCGCGAGGCCGCTGCCTCATGGGGTCTGAAAGGACCGGTCGGTCAATCTAGGGACGCGCGGGGCACTGTCAGGAATTCCGTGTATGGGCGGCGGTTGAACATCAGGCCGCCAGGGCCCTTACGAAGCGATCGCCGAAGATGACGGCGAACTGAGCCTTTGACATAGCCCATTCTCGAGGTGGCATCACCCACTCTTTTTCGGATCGGTTCAGGATCAGATTGCGGATTCCGATTGATGTCGGCCAGGTATTCCGAGGTGAAGCCGGCCACCAGACCAGCCCCGGCATCGAGGCCGCGGCGCTGGAAGCGCATTTCGCGTACTCCTCGCTGAACCTCTTCGTCGACCGCTCGGAACGATACAGCGCCTATGGCCGCGTCCACGAGCGCGACCAGGCCGAACAGATCGATGAGCGGATCATCGGGATCTTGAACCGGTTCAGTATTCCGTTCACGAGCGTCTCGATCGAGCATGGCGAACAGCAGGCTGTCGCGATGGTGCTCGAGTAGGCACGACGGGCTGCAGAGACAATCGGGGCGGAGCCGCTAAGCAGCTTCGACCAGGATCATACCCCCTCCCCTGCTAGGGCCGGCCACTCCATGGATGCGTGCATCTCGCATCACCCATCACGAAGCACGCATCTCGCATCGCTGTAATACCAACTCCTGAGCAGTCTCCGGCGGCTATCGTGATGCACGCATCACTCATCGTGATGCATGATGCGGCAAAATCGCTCAGCAAGCAGGCACAACTGACTGATCCTACGCTAATGCGCGGCACCTTTGCATCACGCATCTCGCATCACCAAACAATTCAAAAACAGATTTGAATTTCTTGACAGCCATTCGATGCGTGGTGCACGCATCGTGTATCACGAGTCACGCGTCACGACTCCAGTCTTTGCGGGTCGGGCGGGAACAGAGGGAATGGAAGATTGATGCGTGCATCACCAATCACGATGCAGTGCGAGCGGGCATGAAGCGAATTGCCCTGGTGCAGCAGAAGGGCGGGGCCGCGAAAACGACCCTGTGCGTCCACCTCGCAGTGGCAGCAGATCAGGCGGGGATGCGGACCGCCATCATCGACACCGATCCGCAGGCAAGCGCGTCAGCGGTCTGGGGGCAGGCGAGGGGGGATAGGACCCCGCCGGTCGCCCCGGTCCTAGCGGCCGAGCTGAAGGAGGCAATGGACGCGGCCGAGGCTGATGGCTTCCAGCTGATATTCGTCGACACCCCGCCACACACGGCGCCCGCACTCGAGGTGGTCGCGCGGAACATCGACCTCGCTCTCGTGCCGGTGCAGCCGTCAATCCTCGATGTTGCTGCCACCCAGGCCACACTTGACCTGCTGCGCGCGAACCGGGTGCCATCGGTCGCGGTACTGACCAGAACCTCTCCCAGGCCAGACGAGGAGATCGTCGAAACGGTCAGAGCTCTCAGGGAGCTCGAACTGCCGCTCCTGAACAGCCGCATTGTGGAGAGGAAGGTCTACCGGCGTGCCCTCACACAAGGGCAGGCCGTTGGCGAGTTCGACCCCACCAGCAAGGCAGCGCGGGAGATCCGCCAGCTCTGGAAGGAGATTGCCTTCTTGGATGCGATCCAGCTCAAGGCGGCCCCACCACAGAAGAGGAGGTCGTAATGTCGGCACCACCAAAGCGCAGCTTTACGAGCTTCGTGAAGCGTACGCCGGATCATCTCACCGAGACTGGCGGACGTCATGACCAGGCGCAAGCGGGACGCCCCGATCCGGCACAGGCGCCCGCCTCACACTCGAGGCCGGCCGATGCGGGGTGGCCGGAGGAGCGCCAACCGACCGCGGCGCAGAGCGAACGGCCCGAGGTAGACGAAACAGGGGAGGGGGGTGATGGCCGGCAGAGGGTACGCACATCCACTGGACGCGTTCGAACCTATTCCGCTTCACGGAGCCTGCCGGGTGTCACGCTGCGGCTTTCGGAGGAAAGGTGGGAGCGGCTCAAGCTGCTCTCCGTCCAAGAACGGCGGCCCATCCAGGAGATTCTCGGCGAGGCCATGGACGCCTACATGCGAGGGCGAGGGCTCAGATGGTAGCGAATGACGCGTGCTTCGTGATGCACGCATCATCGGCTACCGAGTCGCATGGTCGGGAGATCGGCCCGACTCGAATTGTCCACAATATCCACATGGGATTTCCTGACTTCGTGCTGCGCAACTGATGCTATCCACAGCTGAGCAAGATTTTCCACGGGGATTTTTCAACCGAAACATGGGATTTCCCGACCAAAACACGAGTCGCCCCGTGGGAATTCCTGACCATACTACTAATAGATTCAAACTAATTACTAATAGCTCGGCCAAGAAATCCCACAATACTTTGGTCGGGAAACCCACAATTTTTAGGTCAGAAAATCCCACAGTTGACATAGACTCGATGAGAAGGCGAAAAGTCGCTTTGGAGGGGTGGCTATGATCAATCGCCTAGACCAGAACGTCGCACAGCTGGTGCTCGATTATGGCAGTGAGAGGGCCCGGGAAATCGTCGGTCCCCGCTACCGCGCGCTTGTGGATATCGCCAACGAGGTGCTGACAGACGAGCGTCAACAGATCGGCATCTCATATTCTGGATTCTGCCTGACCAGTCTGCCCCACAAGCGCCTTTCCGACAGCGCCGTGTGGCAGCGGAAGGGGCACAAGGTTACCCTGCTCGTCGAGCCCGGGGTAATGCGCTCCAAGGGCCGCACGGTCCTGTATGGAGTCCCGTTCGGGGCCCGGGCCAGGATGATCCTCCTCTACCTCCAGACTCAGGCGATCCGGACGAACAGCCGGGAGATCGAGCTCGGCCGGTCCATGAGGACCTGGATGGAGCGCATGGGGATCGCCATCGGGGGAGAGACGACACGAGCCCTGAGGGAACAGGCGGCGCGGATATCGGCCTGCAGCCTCAAGTTCTTCTGGGAAGGCGACGGCGCGGAGGGATGGACCAGGGGGGGGATCGTCTCTTCCGGACTTCGCTTCAAGAGCGTGGTTGATGACGACGACCAGGGGAAGCTGTGGGACGACCGCGTCGTGCTGGACGAGACGTTCTGGCGTGCGCTGAAGGACCATCCTGTCCCCCTGCAGGAGGCTGCAATCCGGGCTCTTGCCCACCGCTCCCTGGCGCTTGACGTTTACATCTGGCTTGCCTGGCGCTGCCACGAGATCAAGGGTCCGACGGACATTTCCTGGATTTCCCTGGACGCGCAGTTCAACACGACAGGCCGGCCGTTGAAATACTTCAAGCCCCTGTTCACGGCCGCTCTGCGAGCGGCCATGGCGGCCTATCCCGACTGCCGGCTGGATGTGGAGGATCGGGGCATTACCCTCCAGCCCTCCAGGCCGCCAATACTCAAGCTGATCACATAGGGGCGTAGCGTCGTGGGATTTTCTGACCAAAATGGGATTTCCCGACCGAAATAATCCGCCCTGGCATGGTGTGGGATTTCTTGACCATCGGGCTCATAAATCCCGCCACTCGAAAAATAATTCATATTTTCAGTAAGTTGTTATGGATGTGCCGCCCGTCTGGAGGGTGGGATTTCCCGACCGGCGTACGATTTCGCCTGCGGTAGCAACCTGCCACCCGGCGGTCAGGAAATCCCACATACCGGCAATGGCCCGGGAGGGTGGCGAGCCAGAGACCCTAGTTGCAGGTGTGGGATTTCCTGACCGCTTGGAAAACCTTGAAAAATCAGAAGGATTCCAAAACACCGGAGTGCCGGCCCAAGGCGGTCGACAGCCTGGATGGAGACCATCAGGAAGTGTGGGGTGTGACGGCGCAGGCTGATCTGCGGTAAGCTGGCGTGGTGCCCCGACCTTCGATTCAGGCCAAACCGTCCGCTGACGCTGATCCCTCCGCCACGGACGAGGCTGGGATCATGCAGATCAAGGTGTGGTTGATCGGGATCAGCCCGATGGTGTGGCGGCGGTTTCTGGTGCCGAATACCTGTACCCTGCGGGAGTTGCATGGCGTCATCCAGGTCGTGATGGGGTGGGAGGGCATCCACCTCTACCAATTCTGCCTCCGGTCCCGCCGCTATGGATCCTGCGAAATATCGGCCTCGTCGCCAGACGTCACGCTGGCTGGGCTGCGGCTGCGCAAAGGCGCCCGGTTTGTCTATGAGTACGACCTGAACATCCCCTGGCGGCACGAGATCAGGATTGAGGATCACCTGCCTGGAGAACCGGGCAAGGCTTATCCGCGTTGCACTGGCGGCGACGGCACCTGCCCACCGGAGGACTGCGGCGGCCCGGGAGGCTATCTTGCTGGCCAGGATGAAGCTTCGTCGCTGGATGCCTTGGAAGACCTGCACACAATGGCCGAC
>NZ_JFHO01000127.1:0-6523 GCF_000724705.2 Acidiphilium sp. JA12-A1 | reverse complement strand
CGGCGACCGTGTGGCCATCGTCCTGCCCAACGGCCCCGCCGCCGCCACCGCCTTCGCCGCCATCGCCGCGATGTGCTGCGCCGCCCCGCTCAACCCCGCCTACAAGGACCAGGAATTCGAATTCTATCTCGACGACCTGAAGCCCCGCGCCGTCATCGTCGCCGCCGGCGCCGACAGCCCGGTGCGCGGCGTCGCCGCGAAACTCGGAATCCCCCTGCTCGACCTCGCCGAGGACGAGTCCGCTCCGGCCGGCGCCTTCACGCTCGATGTCTCCGCCCTGCCCGAAACCCCCGCCGCCAACCCCGGCCCGGCCGAGCCCGAGGACGAGGCGCTGGTCCTGCACACCTCCGGCACCACCGCGCGGCCCAAGATCGTCCCGCTGCGGAGCAAAAACCTCGCCGCCTCGGCGCGCCACATCGCCGCCAGCCTGGCGCTCGCGCCGGACGATCTCTGCCTCAACGTGATGCCGCTGTTCCACATCCACGGGCTGATCGCGGCCACCCTCGCCTCGCTGCGCGCCGGCGGCGCCGTCTGCTGCACGCCGGGCTTCAACGCCTTCCGCTTCTTCTCCTGGCTCGAGGAGGAAAACCCCACCTGGTACACGGCGGTGCCGACCATGCACCAGGCGATCCTGCTCCGCGCCCCCGAGGACGACGCGGTCAGGGCGCTCGCCAATCTGCGCTTCATCCGCTCCTCCTCCGCCTCGCTGCCGCCGCAGGTGATGGCGGCGCTGGAGCAGAAATTCGGCGCCCCGGTGATCGAGGCCTACGGCATGACCGAGGCGGCGCACCAGATGGCCTCCAACCCGCTGCCGCCGCGCGCCCGCAAGGCCGGCTCGGTCGGCATCGCCGCCGGCCCCGAGATCGCCATCATGGACGATGACGGCACGCTGCTGCCGCAGGGCGAAACCGGCGAGGTCGTCATCCGCGGCCCCAACGTCACCGCCGGCTACGCCGCCAACCCCGAGGCCAACGCCAAGGCCTTCACCAATGGCTGGTTCCGCACCGGCGACCAGGGCATGCTCGACGCAGAGGGCTATCTCTTCCTCACCGGCCGGCTCAAGGAGCAGATCAACCGCGGCGGCGAGAAGATCAGCCCGCTGGAGGTCGATGTCGCCCTGCTCGACCATCCGGACATCGCCGAGGTCTGCACCTTCGCCATCCCGCACGACAAGCTGGGCGAGGAGGTGGGCGCCATCGTCGTCCCCCGCGCCGGCACCGCGCCCGACCCGCAGGCGATCCGCGATTTCGCCGCCGGCCGCCTCGCCGCCTTCAAGGTGCCCCGCCGCATCCTGATCATGGAGGCGATCCCCAAGGGCCCGACCGGCAAGGTCCAGCGCGTCGGCCTCGCGTCCCGCCTCGGGATCGAGGCATGACCAGCATCTGCGTCTTCGGCGCCGGGGCCATCGGCGGCCTCGTCGCCGCCCGGCTGCAAGCCGCCGGCACCGATGTCTCGATCGTCGCCCGCGGCCCGCACCGCGCCGCCATCGAGGCCAACGGGCTTCTGCTCCTCTCCGGCGGAGAAAAGATCCTCACCCGCCCCCGCGTGGCCGATGCCGCCGAGCTCGGCCCGCAGGATTACGTTCTCATCACCCTCAAGGCCCAGGGCATCGAGCCCGCCTTGCCGCAGCTCCGCCACCTGATCGGCCCGCGGACCACCATCATCGCCGCGATCAACGGCATCCCCTGGTGGTACACCTACGGCCTGCCCGCGCCCTTCACCGACCGGCGCATCAAGGCGGTCGACCCCGAGGGCGCGGTCTGGGCCGCGCTGCCGCCGGCGCAGACGCTCGGCTGCATCGTCTATCCCGCCGCCGAGATCGTCGAGCCCGGCGTGGTCAACCACACCTATGGCGACCGTTTCATCCTCGGCGAGCCGGACGGCGCCCGCACCGAGCGCGCCGCCCTGATCAGCCGCCTCATGATCGAGGCCGGCCTCAAGGCGCCCGTCCGTCCCCGCATCCGCGACGACATCTGGGTGAAGCTCTGGGGCAACATGGCCTTCAACCCGATCAGCGCGCTGACCGGTGCGACACTCGACGTCATCACCTCCGATCCCGGCACCCGCGCCCTCGCCCGGTCGATGATGCTGGAGGGCGCGGCCATCGCCGAGGCGCTCGGCGTCCGCTTCGCCATCGATGTCGAAAAGCGGATCGACGGCGCGGCCGAGGTCGGCGCGCACAAGACCTCCATGCTCCAGGACCTCGAGCGCGGCCGCCCGATCGAGATCGAGGCGCTGCTCGGCGCCGTGGTCGAGATGGCCGGCTGGGTCGATCTCCCGGCGCCGATCTCCGCCTCGGTCCTCGCCCTCGTGCGCCAGCGTGCCAGAATCGCGGGCGTCTGATCACGCTCGCGTGAATTACGCATAAGTGAACGCACAAAGTGGCGATCTGGTAATCCGTCTCGAATATTAAACCTTCGGCGCCGAACAGTCGTCGGACCCGCCCGCGTCGCGCCCACCGCCGGCGCGGGCTCAATCAAACAATAGAGAGACGCCCAGTGACCCCAACATCATTCGCGCTCACGCAATCCGCTTACGTGCCCCTCGGCCTCGCCTTCTTCGGCCTCGGCACCGGCTACCTCATCTTCGGCCCGCAGGAACTCTTCGGCTTCCCGGCGAAATCCGAGTCCAGCGAACTCACCAACGGCTGGTGGGGCTTCTGGATGCCCGGCATGCTGCAATTCCTCTGCGGCACCTACATCCTGGTCGGCCTGACCTGGTTCAACGTCTTCGGCGTCGGCGCGAAATCCACCCCGCTCTACGCCGCCGGCATCGAAACCACCGTCTTCGGCATCCACTGGCTGGCGATGGGCCTCAGCCGCATGCGCGGCGGCTCGATCGTGCCGAACGGCTTCATGAGCGTCGCCTTCTTCCTCGTCGCCCTGCTCGGCCTCATCGTCTTCAAGACCGCCGGCGACGGCCCGGTGACGCTGCTCTTCGCCGGCCTGATGGCGGTGTATTTCTTCGAATTCTTCTACTGCTTCGACCTGTTCATGCCGCTCAGCCGCAAGGCCCTCGGCCTCGTGCACATCCTCACCGGCCTGCTGCTGATGTATCTCACCTACGGCATCGTGCTGAACCTCTCGCTCGGCTGGCACGTCTACATCTGACCCGCACGCCCAACGCCTGAGCACACGGCCGGAGTTCTGCTCCGGCCGTTCTTCATTCCGCTCCGGAGTTTTTGCTCCGGCCGTTCCTCATTCCACGCCCCAAAATCCCGCCCTCGGTTGCCCGCGCGCCGCCCCCCACCTATACGGGCTGCAAACTCCGCACGCGCACAGGAACTCCCGATGGCCAGCTACCAATACGTCTACGTGATGAAAGACCTCACCAAGGCCTTCCCCGGCGGCCGCGAGGTCTTCAAGGGCATCACCCTCTCCTTCCTTCCCGGCGTCAAGATCGGCGTCCTCGGCGTCAACGGCGCCGGCAAATCCACCCTGCTGAAAATCATGGCCGGCATCGAGAAGGAATTCGGCGGCGAGGCCTGGGCCGCCGAGGGCGTGCGCGTCGGCTACCTCCCGCAGGAACCGCATCTCGACCCGACGCTGACCGTCGGCGAGAACGTCGCCCTCGCCTTCGCCGACATGCGCGCCGCCCTCGCCCGCTTCAACGAGATCTCCGAAGCCTTCATGGAGCCGATGGACGACGAGAAGATGAACGCCCTTCTCGCCGAGCAGGCCACCCTCCAGGAGAAGATCGACGCCGGCGACGGCTGGGAGCTCGACCGCCAGATCGACATCGCCCTCGACGCCCTCCGCTGCCCCCCGGCCGACAGCCCCGTCACCAACCTCTCCGGCGGCGAGCGCCGCCGCGTCGCCCTCTGCCGCCTCCTCCTCGAGAAGCCCGACCTCCTGCTCCTCGACGAACCGACCAACCATCTCGACGCCGAATCCGTCGCCTGGCTCGAAAAGACCCTCCGCGCCTACGCCGGCACCGTCATCCTCGTCACCCACGACCGCTACTTCCTCGAAAACGTCACCAACTGGATCCTCGAACTCGAACGCGGCCGCGGCTACCCGTTCGAGGGCAACTACACCTCCTGGCTGGAGCAAAAGCAGAAGCGCCTCGCCCAGGAGGAAAAGGAGGAATCCGCCCGCCAGCGCGCCCTCAAGGAAGAGCGCGAATGGATCGGCGCCTCCCCCAAGGCCCGCCAGGCGAAAAACCAGGCCCGCATCAGCCGCTACGAGGAAATGCTCGCCAAATCGACCGAGCAGGTCTCCGGCGTCGCCGAAATCGTCATCCCCCCCGGCCCGCGCCTCGGCGGCACCGTCATCGAGGCCCAGGACCTCCGCAAGGGCTTCGGCGACAACCTCCTGATCGACGGCCTCTCCTTCAAGCTCCCCCCCGGCGGCATCGTCGGCGTCATCGGCCCCAACGGCGCCGGCAAGTCCACCCTCTTCAAGATGATCACCGGCGTCGAAAAACCCGACGCCGGCACCTTCACCGTCGGCGACACCGTGAAACTCGGCTATGTCGACCAGTCGCGCGACAGCCTCGACGACAACAAGACCGTCTGGGAGGAAATCTCCGGCGGCACCGACGTCATCCACCTCGGCAAGCGCACCGTCGCCTCCCGCGCCTATGTCGGCGCCTTCAACTTCAAGGGCTCCGACCAGCAGAAGAAGGTCGGCATCCTCTCCGGCGGCGAACGCAACCGCGTCCACCTCGCCAAAATGCTCAAGGGCGAACACAACGTCATCTTGTTGGACGAGCCAACAAATGATCTTGACGTCGACACCCTCCGCGCCCTGGAAGAAGCCCTCGCCGAATTCGCCGGCTGCGCCGTCATCATCTCGCACGACCGCTGGTTCCTCGACCGCCTCGCCACCCACATCCTCGCCTTCGAGGGCGACAGTCACGTCGAATGGTTCCAGGGCAACTTCCAGGACTACGAGGAAGACAAGCGACGCCGCCTCGGCGCCGACGCCACCGAACCCCACCGCATCAAATACCGCCCCCTCACCCGGTAGCCAGCGGATGCAGGGTCTTGGTTCCGGGCCCACGCAGGGGGTTCCACCCCCTGCACCCCCGCCAAGGGCTGAGCCCTTGGAACCGCGCTCGCGTTTTGGTTTTGGGGAGGGCGTGTCCCTGCCTTTACCAAGGCAATTGCCCGGATGCCCTCCCCAAAACCAAAACGAATGGATTCCAAAGGCTCCGCCTTTGGCGGGGTTCAGGGGCGGCGCCCCTGATGGGGTCCGGGGCAAGGCCCCGCCATCTCCATGACCGCCAACCCCGCCTGGCGCGTCACCACGGCGCGGCTGCGACTGGAGCCGGTGAACTGGGCGGACCGCGACGACCTGGTCGCCCTGAAAACCGACCCCCGCGCCTTCGCCATGATGCTCGGCGGCGTCCGCACCGCCGAGCAGGCCACGGCGGAACTGGCGGAAGACATCGCCGCCTGGGGCGCGCAAGGCTTCGGAATCTGGACCATCCGCGGCCAGTCCACCAACGCCTTCCTCGGCATCACCGGCCTCGCCGACCGCCCGGACGGCCGCGGCATCGCGCTCCGCTTCGCCCTATGGCCCGAAGTCCGCGGCGCCGGCCTCGCCCGCGAAGCCGCCAGCGCCGCCCTCCGCTACGGCCACGACCGTATTTCGCTCCCCCGCATCATCGCCGTCGCCCGCGCCGACAATTTTGCCTCCCGCACCGTCCTCGGCGCCATCGGCATGACCGAATCCGATACGTTCTCCCGCAACGGCGTGCGGATGATTGTCTATGAGAGCTTAGCGACTTATCTGTTATAAACCGGTCAAAATTCTCTTGGGCCGCTGAAAAATGACTAATTTTTACAATAATACCCGAAATATTCACAGATTCGTTTTTTATTTAGTGATTTATTTTCATCGAAATGAATCGATTTAATTTGATTAGATGGAAAAAATAGTATCTGCTCAACCCGGTAGGGGGGCGATGGGCAGTGATGCTCCGGTGACGGCGTTTTTGATAGCGGTGTAGGCATCAAGGCCGTGCCGCGCGGCGGTCCCGACGACGGATCGGACGTTGGCGAAGAAATCGGCGCCCCAGTTGGATCGGAACCCTCCGGTGACCTTGCGATATGTCGCGGTAGGCCGGAGTTCGCGCTCGGAGCCGTTGTTGTCCGCGGCGATATCCGGGTGGTCGAGGAAGGTGAAGAGATGATCACGAACCTTGCCGTATCGTCGGCGCAATCGTCTGCCGTGGTGGTTGATCGGGGCGAGCGCCATGACGGCGTCGAGATCATGGTCGAGGCGCCGCCGCCAGGCGCGTCTTGTAGCGTCCGCGAGCGTGCGATGGCGCCGCGCCAGCACGACGGCGCGGAGCAGCAGGGCCTTCATTCTGGGTGCGAAGATCGTATCACCCGCCTCGATCGCGAATTTGCAGTCCCGGAGTTGGTGGGCGAGGCAAATCTGCCAGTCATCGGCATGACCGCGCTGGGCGCCATAGAGATCGGAGATCCAGATAGCGGGGCGATGGCCGTCCATTACCTCCGCGACGACGTTGGCGCCCCGGCTTGGCCGGATCACATGGATGACGACTTCGTCGT
>NZ_JFHO01000128.1:0-13012 GCF_000724705.2 Acidiphilium sp. JA12-A1 | reverse complement strand
GTGGTCGGTCGCGATGGTACTCGCGTTCTTCGCGACCCCACGCCGCGTCAGTACCCGGCCAGCCGCGGCGTCAGCGAGATACTCGTCACAGAGGTCGGCTATCGAAATCACCTGATGCTCGATCTGGCGCTCGCCGCTCGGGTCTCCGCCGTCGATCACGATCCGTAACAGCCTGATCGCCTCGGCCCTCGCCTCGTCCGGTGTCCATGGCGATCCATGACGGCCTATCGTGTAGGTCCGCTGCCGACCTTCCTTTGTTCGATATCGAAAAACATAGGTCGGCCGTCCGCGCTGCCGGCGCGCACCGAAACCAATGATCATGGTGTCCCACACGGTCTCGCCGACTTTGAGCCCCTCGACGATCCGCAATCCAATCCGTGCGCCCAGCTTCCGTACCCCTTCGGTAGCTGGTTCTCACGGATCGGCGATTTGTCTACTGAAATCAGCGAGCATACAGCGAGCAGCAGGTGCCAAAACGCACCGCGTCCTCACCCAAATCACGAGGATTCCCCTTCCGTCACGACGTTGACATGGCAGGGGTCACAGGTTCAATCCCTGTCGCGCCCACCACTCAAATCCCTGAAATTACACCTTTTTTTGAGTGGCATCACGGTGATGAACCGTGGGCTTGGGCCCCGTAGCAACCAGACAGCTACCGGACAAAGCCACGTTTTCAGCGGGTGCGGGCCGTTCGGGAAGAACGATCTGGATGGTCTCAGCCGGCCCGGCCGAACATCCGTTCCAGATCGCCCCGGCTCAGCCGCAGCACCGTGGGCCGCCCGTGCGGGCAGGTCTGGGCGAGGGGGGTCGTCTCCATCGCCCGCAACAGCGCCTCCATCTCGGCGAACGCCAGCCGCCGCCCCGCCCGCACCGAACGGTGGCACGCCATGCGGATCAGCACCGCGTCCAGCTTCGCTTCCAGCGCCGTCGCCGTCCCGCTCTCTGCCAGCGTATCCGCCACATCCCGCGCCAGCGCGGCCGGGTCGGCCTTGGCCAGCGCGGCCGGCACCGCCCGCACCAGCACCGCCCCCGGCCCGAACGCCTCGATCTCCAGCCCCAGCCCCGCCAGCCGCTCCGCCGCCCCCAGCAGCCGCGCGATATCCTCCGCCGGCAGTTCCACCACCGAAGGCGCCAGCAGCGCCTGCGCCGGAATCGCCCCCGAATCCCGCTCCGCCCGCAGCCTGATCTCGGTCAGCCGCTCATGCGCCGCGTGCTGGTCCACCAGCACCAGCGTCCCGTCCCCGCTCTGCGCGAGAATATACGTGTCGAACACCTGCGCGATCGGCGTCCCCAGCGGATAGTCCGGCCGCGATTCGGGCAGAACCTCCGGCGCCACCCGCGCCGGCGGCAAATCCAGCCCGCGCAGCTCCGCCTCCGCGAACCCCCGCGCCGCCCGGCTCTCCGCCTGCGGATACCGCGGCATCGGCGAGGAAGCCGCCCAACTCGTCCGCGGCATCGACACCGAGGGGGCCGCCGCCAGGTCCGCCGGCGTCGCCAGCGCCCGCTGCACCGCCCCGATCATCAGCGACCGCACCGCGTCCGGCGTCGCGAACCGCAGCTCCGCCTTCGCCGGATGCACGTTCACATCCAGCATCTCCGCCGGAATCTCCAGCCACAGCGCCGCCAGCGGATGCCGCCCCGCCGGAATCCGCTCCCGATACGCGAGCCGCAGCGCCATCCGCAGCAGCGGGTCCCGCACCGGCCGCCCGTTCACCACCATGTGCTGGTGCCGCGCCGCCGCCCGCGTCAGGCTCGCCGGCGAGATGAACCCCCGCAGCGCCACCTCTTCGCGAACCGCCTCGATCTCCAGCAGCTTCTCCGCATCCGCCCGCCCATAGATCGCCGCCACCCGCTCCCGCCGGTCTTGCGGCGGCAGGTCGAAACTCGCCGCCCCGTCGATCGTCAGCGAAAACCCCACCGCAGGCGCCGCCAGCGCCAGGTGCCGGACCGCATCGGCGCAGGCCCCCGCCTCGGCGCCGGCGCTGCGCAGGAATTTCCGCCGCGCCGGCGTCGCGTGGAACAGGTCCTCGACGGTCACGCAGGTCCCGACCGGCCCGGCCACCGGCTCGACCTCGCGGACGGCCCCGCCATCGACCACGATCCTGGCCGCCGAATCCTGCCCCGCCGGGCGGGAGGTTACGGTCAGCCGTCCGGCCGCCCCGATCGACGGCAACGCCTCGCCCCGGAACCCCAGCGTGGCGATCCGGACCAGCGCCTCGTCGGTCAGTTTCGAGGTGGCGTGCCGTTCGATCGCCAGCTTCAGTTCGGCCTCGGGAATCCCGTGACCGTCATCGGTCACCTCGATCCGGCCGATCCCGCCGCCCTCGATCGTCACCCCGATCCGCCGCGCCCCGGCATCGAGCGCGTTCTCGACCAGTTCCTTGACCGCGGCGGCCGGCCGTTCGATGACCTCGCCGGCGGCAATCCGGTTGATCGTGGTCGGGTCTAGGCGGCGGATCGGCATGGCCCCATCTTACAGCAACAAGCCTCTTCCGCCATGCACCCGGAGCCCGACACAGACCCATGGCCAGCCTCGCAGCCCACCTGATCAATCCGGTCCTGCGTGTGCAGGTCAAGCGCAAGCTCGCCCGCGCGACCGACGCCGAGTCGCTCCGCAAGGCGTTCCGCTCGCCGATGCCGACCCCGCGCGGCGTGCGGTACACCCCCTCGATCATCGGCGGCGTGCCGGGCGAATGGGTCGAGCCCGCCTTCGGCGCCCCGCCGGCGATGACCGTGCTTTACCTGCATGGCGGCGGCTATGTCGTCTGCTCCGCCGAGTCGCACCGCCCGGTCACCGGCGGCCTCGCGCGGCGGGGCCTGCGTGTCTTCGCCGCCGATTACCGCCTCGCCCCGGCGCATCCCTTTCCCGCCGCCGTCGATGACGGCTTCGCCGCCTTCCGCGGGCTCGTCGCGCAGGGGCATGATCCGGCGAGCCTCGCCATCGCCGGCGATTCGGCGGGCGGCGGCCTCGCGCTCGCGGTGGCGTTGCGGGTCCGCGAGGCGGGCATGGCGATGCCGGCGCGGCTGGTGCTGTTCTCGCCCTGGACCGACCTTGCCGGCACCGGCCGCAGCGCGGTCGAGAACCGGCGGTGCGACCCGATGATCCAGGGCGGCCGGATCGCCGAGGGCGCGCGCCCCTATCTCGCCGGCACCGATCCGTACAATCCGTTCGCCTCGCCGCTCTACGCCGATCTCGCCGGCCTGCCGCCGATGCTGGTCCATGTCGGCGCGCGGGAGGTGCTGCTCGACGATTCGGTGCGGCTGCACGAGAAGGCGCTGGCCGCCGGCGTCGATAGCCTGCTCCGGATCTGGCCCGTCGTGCCGCATGCCTGGCCGATCTTCCAGGCGATCCTGCCCGAGGGGCGCGCGGCGCTCGACGAGAGCGCCGCCTTCATCCGTGGTGCCGCGCCGCCGCCCGCCGCACTTCGTTGATGCCGAAATAGGTCAGGGCGAGCAGCGGCAGCACCCCGCCGACGATGGCGACCAGCGTCCAGCCGCCGCGGATCAGCAGGTCGCTCGCCACCGCCGAGCCGGCGGCGCCGCCGAGGAAGAAGGCGGTCATGTAGGCGCCGTTCAGCCGGGCCCGCCGCTCGGGGGCGAGGGCGTAGATCGCCCGCTGGCCGAACAGGTTGTTGGCCTGCACGCCGAAATCGAGCAGCACGCCGGCGCCGGCGAGGAGGACGACGCTGTGGATGGCGGCGCCATAGCCCGAGATCAGGAAGGAGAGGGCGATCAGCGCCAGCGCGGTCGCGGTGCCGGGGCGGCCGTATCCGGCATCGGCCAGCCGCCCGGCGATCGGCGCGGCGGCGGCGCCGGCGGCGCCGACCAGGGCGAAGATCGCGATGCCGAACTGGGTGTAGTGGAATTCATGCAGCAGCAGCAGCGGCGCCGCGGTCCAGTACAGGGTGAAGGCGGCGAAGGCGCAGGTCTGGTAGGCGGCGCGGCGGCGCAGCGTCGGCTCGGTGCGGTAGAGGCCGAGCATCGAGACGATCAGTTCGCCATAGTGATGATCGAGCTTCGGCGTGACGCGCGGCAGCTTGAGCCGCAGCAGGACCGCCAGCAGCGCGATGCCCGCCGCCGAAATGCCGAACACCGCCCGCCAGCCGGCGAGCCAGGCGACGAAGCTCGCCATCGGCCGGGCGAGCAGGATGCCGAGCAGCAGCCCGGCCATCACATTGCCCACCACGCGGCCGCGGATGGCATCGGGCGTCAGCGAGGCGATCATCGGCACCATGATCTGCACCGCCGCGGAGCTGACGCCGATCAGCAGCGAGGCGGCGAGGAAGCTCGTGCCGTTCCAGGCGATGGCGGCGAGGCCGAGGGCGATGGCGGAGGCGCCGACCATGCGCGCGATCAGCTTGCGGTTCTCCAGCAGGTCGCCCAGCGGCACCAGCAGCAGCAGGCCGGCGGCGTAGCCGAGCTGCGTCAGCGTCACCAGCAGGCTCGCGACCTGCGCCGGCAGGCCGATATCCGGCGCGATCGTGCCGACCAGAGGCTGGACGTAATAGATGTTGGCGACGACCGCGCCGGTCGCGACCGCGAACAGCGTGGTCAGCGCGGAGGAGGGGGCGGCATCGGTCTTCGCGACGGCGGCCGGGGACGCGGTGATACATTCCGACATGGAAGCCGATATGCCCTTCGCAGGCCTGTGTTCAACCGCCGAGGCGATGCCGGCCAGCCATGAGCGCCAGCCCCTTGCCGGCGCCGCCGACTCAGAACAGGTCGAGGAACCGGCCGACAACGCCCTTCTGCGCCTGGCCCGGCGCGGTCGCCGGCGTCGTGCCCTTCGTTGCCGGCTCGCCGAGGGCGGCGTTTTCCTGCAGGCGCTTCTGCTCGGCCGGCGCGTTCACCACCTTGGCGCCCTTCGACGAGCTGCCGAAGGACATCAGCGAGCCGACGAAACCGGGGCTGCGGCTTTCCTGTTCGGCGTCATGGTTGATCGTCGCGCGGATATTGGCCGGCGGCGTCGGCCCGGCCTGTTCGAGCAGCGCCTGCTGCGCCGGGCCCATCGTGGTGCTGGCGTTCTGCAGGGCGCTCTGCGGCGAGAGGATGCTCTGCGCCTCGGTCGAGGAGGAGACCTGCTGGGGCCGCGGCTCGCCGGGCACGGGGGTGGGCAGGGCCTGGAGATCCGGCGGCATCGACAGCGGAGCCTCGGTACCGACATCGAACGCGTTGGGGGGCGTGACCGTCAGCCCGAAGGTCTTCGACGGATTGCTGCATCCGGCCAGCAGCAGCGGGCCGAGCAGCAGGAACGGAAGGGTCGCGCGCGATGAACGGATCATGGCGCTTCCTTATCCTCGCGCGCGGGAGGCGGCAAGTGACCGGCGCGGTCGCGGCTGAACAGGCTTTCGATGATCAGCGCGGCGACGCCGCCATCGATCGCGGCGTCGGCGAGGTTGAAGACGTACCAATGCAGGTTGCCGACATGGACATCGACGAAATCGACCACCGCGCCGTAGGCGATTCGCGAGATGACGTTGCCGGCGGCGCCGCCGATGATGGCGCCGAGGCCGAGCGCCGCGAGCAGCGAGGGGGTGCGCCAGAGCCAGACCGAGAGCCCGGCGATGGCCGCGATCGCGACCGCGATCAGCAGCAGCCGCGCGTCGTCGCCGGCCAGGATGCCGAAGGTGACGCCGTGGTTCCAGACCATGGTGAAGTTCAGCACCGGCAGGACAGGCACGCTGCCCTTCCGCGGCAGGTCGAGTCCGTAGAGGATCCAGGCCTTCGAGGCCTGGTCGATGGCCAGCACCGCCAGCGCCATCAGCGCGCCGAGCGTGCGGCGGCTTGCGTTACCGCGAGATGCGCCGGTCATTCGACATACGCGCAGCAGCGGCGGCACAGGCCCGGATGCGCGGGGTTGCCGCCGACCTCGGGCAGCACCTTCCAGCAGCGCTCGCATTTCTCCCCGGGGGCGATCTCCACCACCGGCTCGGCGCGCAGCGGGGCGCTGGCGCCGGCGCCTGCGGGCTCGGCGGCGATCTCGGTTTCCGCCGCCGAGGTGATCATGATCTCCGCCCAGTCCGCCGCGCGCAGGGCTTCCGGCGCATCGACCGCGAAGGTCAGGACGATCTTCGCCTGCAGCGAGGCGGCGATGTCGCCGTTGCGGCGGGCCTCCTCGATCCGCGCATTGGCGATGCGGCGCACCGCGCGGATCCCGGTCCAGGCCTCGTCCAGCGCGTCGTCGCGCCAGGCGGCGGGAAGCTCGGGGAACTGCGCGAGATGCACGCAGGCCTCCTCGCCATGGCGGGCGCGCCAGGCCTCGTCGGCGGTGAAGGGCAGGACGGGGGCGAGCCAGGTGGCGAGGCAGCGGAACAGGATGTCGAGCACGGTGCGGCAGGCGCGCCGCGTCTCGCTCTGGGCGACGAGCCGTCCCTCGGCATCGAGCCGGACGTCGCAATAGAGCGCGTCCTTGCGGATGTCGAAATAGAAGGCGGAGAGGTCGTTGTTGCAGAACTGGTGGATCGCCGGATAGACGCCGGTCCAGTCATGCGTCTCGACCGCGCGGCGCAGCATCGCGTCGAGCCGGGAGAGGCGATGCAGCACGTAGCGCTCGAGGTCGGGCATGTCGGCGGCCGGCATCGCCTCGGCCTCGGTGAAGCCGTCCAGCCCGCCGAGGACCCAGCGCAGCGTGTTGCGGATGCGGCGGTAGAGATCGGCCTGCTGCTTGAGGATGTCCTTGCCGATGCGCAGGTCGTTGTGGATGTCGGAGTTCATCACCCACAGGCGCAGGATGTCGGCGCCGTACTGGTCGATCACCTGCTGCGGCGCGGTGACGTTGCCGAGGGATTTCGACATCTTGCGGCCCTGCTCGTCGAGCACGAAGCCGTCGGTGACGATGGCCTTGAACGGCGCGGTGCCGCGGGTGCCGACCGCTTCCAGCAGCGAGGCCTGGAACCAGCCGCGATGCTGGTCCGAGCCTTCGAGATAGAGATCCGCCGGCCAGGGCATGCCGCGCGCCTCCAGCACGAAGGCGTGGGTCGAGCCGCTCTCGAACCAGACATCGACGATGTCGAAGACCTGCTCGAAATCGGCGGGGTCGTGGTCCGGCCCGAGGAAGTCGGCGGCGGGGCGGGCATACCAGGCATCGGCGCCCTCGGCCTCGAACAGGGCGCGGGTGCGGGCGAAGACCGCCGGATCGGTCAGGATCGACTTGTCGTCGCGGCGGACGAAGATCGCGATCGGCACGCCCCAGGCGCGCTGGCGGGAGATGCACCAGTCCGGCCGCGCCTCGACCATCGAGCGGATGCGGTTGCGGCCCTGGTCGGGGACGAAGGCGGTGCGGTCGAGCGCCTCCAGCGCGTGGGCGCGGATCGCCTCCTCGCCGTCCATCCGGATGAACCAGTTGGGCCGGGCGAGATAGATCAGCGGCGCCTTGGAGCGCCAGGAATGCGGATAGGAGTGGAGGAATTCCTCGCGCCGGAGCAGGGCGCCGGCCGCGGTGAGCGCGGCGCAGACCGGGTCCGCCGCCTTGTAGACGTGCAGGCCGGCGAAGAGCGGCACGTCGGCGGCGTAGGTGCCGTCGTCGTTCACCGTTTCCGGCACCGCGATGCCGTGGGCGCGGCAGAGGAAGAAATCGTCCTCGCCATGCGCCGGCGCCATGTGGACGAAGCCGGTGCCGGCCTCGGTGGTGACGAAGTCGCCGAGCAGGAGCGGGACATCGTAGTCATAGCCCTGGCCGCGCAGCGGGTGGGCGCAGACGAGGGCGCCGAGATCCTTGCCGCGCAGCGTCTGCTCGACCTCGTGCGCGGTGATGCCGGTTTCGGCGGCGAAGGCGTCGAGCAGCTCGGCGGCGACGACGAGGCGCTCGCCCTTGCGGGCGAGGCTGTGCTCGGTGGCATCGGCGATGCGGATCACGACATAGTCGAACTCCGGCCCGGCGGCGAGGGCGCGGTTGCCGGGGATGGTCCAGGGGGTCGTGGTCCAGATCACGATCGCGGCACCGTCGAGATCGCCGCCGACGACCGGGAAGCGGACCCAGATCGCGGTGTCCCGCCGGTCCTGATACTCGACCTCGGCCTCGGCCAAAGCGGTCTTCTCGACCGGGCTCCACATCACCGGCCGCAGCCCGCGATAGAGCGCGCCGGAGGCGGCGAATTTGTGGATTTCCGCGGCGATCGCCGCTTCGGAGGCGAAATCCATCGTGGCGTAGCGGTTCGCCCAGTCGCCCTCGACGCCGAGGCGCTTGAACTCCTCGGCCTGCACGTCGAGCCAGTGCTGGGCGTAGTCGCGGCATTCGCGGCGGAATTCGAGGATCGGCACCTCGTCCTTGTTCTTGCCGGCCTTGCGGTAGCCTTCCTCGACCTTCCACTCGATCGGCAGGCCGTGGCAGTCCCAGCCGGGGACGTAGTTGGCGTCGAACCCGGCCATCTGGCGGGCGCGGTTGATCAGGTCCTTGTGGATCTTGTTCAGCGCGTGGCCGATATGCAGGTTGCCGTTCGCATAGGGCGGGCCGTCATGCAGGATGAAGGGCGTGCGGCCGGCGGCATCGGCGCGCAGCCGGCCGAACAGGCCCATCGCCTCCCAGCGGGCCAGCGCCTCGGGCTCGCGCTTCGGCAGGTCCCCGCGCATCGGAAAGCCGGTTCGCGGCAGGAAGACGGTGGCGCGGTAGTCACGCGGGCTGGACGGCAGGTCGTTCATCGAAAAGGCTCCGGCGGAGGAAAGGACAGGCGTGCGATCCCGGCCCTAGATCAGGACCGGGCGGCGAATTCGCGGGACCAGGCAGGCGGCGCGCCGTGCGGATGTCATGGCGAGAGGTTATGCGAGCCGCCACCCCGAACGGTCAAGCGCGGAATGTTGAACGGAATTTTGCTCTCATCCGCATCCGGATGGGGGTGGCGAGGCGAATTCAGGGCATATTTCTGCTCCCACACCGGAATCCGAGCCGCCATGCCGAATGCCGCCCCGCAAGCTGAAGTCCGCGTTCGCCCGAAACGCCAGGCCCGCGTCTTCGGCGCGCCCTGGCGCACGCCGGCCGGGCGGTTTTCCTGGCTGAAGACGATTGCCCTCGCGCTCTGCACCGCGCCGGCGGCCTATATGCTGTGGGAGCGGCAAACCGGACATCTCGGCGGCCGGCCGACGCATGAGCTGATGCTGCAGACCGGCTTCTGGGCGATCCGCTTCCTGCTGCTCGGCCTCGCCATCACGCCGGCGCGGGCGGTGTTCGACTGGATGCGGCTGGCGATGTTGCGGCGAATGCTGGGCCTCGCGGCGGCATTCTACACCTTCGCGCATGTGATCCTGTATGCGGCGGATGAGGGATATGCCATCGGATTCGTTTTGAATCAGATGTTTACGGTGTTTTACCTCATCCTCGGTACCATCGCGACGATCGGGCTTGTGGCGCTGGCCGCGACCTCGACCGATGCGGCGATGGCGCGGCTGGGGCGGCGGTGGAAGGCGCTGCACCGGCTGGTCTATCCGATCGCCGCGCTCTCGATCTGGCATTTCTTCCTCACCCAGAAGATCGACGTCTCGGCGGCGATGGTGCCGTTCGGCCTGTTCGTCTGGCTGATGCTCTGGCGGCTGGCGCCGCCGGGGTTCCGGCGCTCGCTGGCCGGCATTCTCGTCCTCGCCCTCGGCGCCGTGGCGATCACCGCCGGCGGCGAGGCGGGATGGTATGCGCTCAATTCCGGGATCGATCCGTGGCGCGTGCTCGATGCCAATCTCTCGACCGCGCGGATCAGCCCGGCGGCCTTCGTCGCGGCCGATCTCGCGCTGCTGGCGGTGCTGGTGGCCGCGCGGCGGTTGCAGCGCCACGCGGCTCCGGGCTGAACGGTCACATCCACGACATACCCGACTCGGCCGGGCCCTGCTAGCAAGGGGACATGGCACGCCCCGCGCCCCGTCCGCTCGCGCGACTGTCGTCGATCGCGCCTGTTCCTGCTGCCGGCCTGGCGCTGGCCGGGGCGGTGCTGGCGCTGGGGGGCGCGGTCGTGCTGACCGGCCGGCTGGCGGTCTCGGTGCCGGAACTCGGTCCGGCGGGCGGGCTGGCGCTGGCCGTCGATCCGGGCCGGGCGGGCGTCATCGCCGCCGTGCTGGCGGGGGGCGCTGCCGGCCTGCTGGCGGCGCCGGGTCTGGGCGTTTCCGCGGTGCTGATGCTCGCCGGCCTCATCGCAATTCTCGCCAATAATCTCTACACGCTTGTTTTTGCGGCATTGATCGTGGGGTTCCTGGCCGCTCGCCACCGCGCCGCGGCACCCGCTGCGCTGGCGGTGCTGCCGGCGACGCTGCTCGCGGTGGCGGAGACGCTCGGGCAGCCCGGCATCTTGCTGGCGGCCGGAGCGGCGCTGTTCCCGGCCGGCTATCTCCTCGCCGCGCTGGGCGGGGATCTGCTCCGCTTCGCCCAGGGCGCGGCGCTTGGCCTTGCCGGGCTGGCGCTGATGGCGGCCGGGCTCGGCGATGCCGGGGCGATGCGGCTTGCGCTGGAGACCGGCGCGCTGGCGGCGCCGGCGCTGGCGCTTGCGGCGTCGCGGATCGAGGACGCGACGGGTTCGCGCGCGCCGGACTGGCTGGGCGGGCTCGCGCGCGGCATGCCCGGCTTCGCGCTGTGTTTCGGCGGTGCGGCCTTCTGGGCGAGCCTGCTGCCGCCGGGGCCGGGCTTCGTCGCGTTTCAGGGCCTGTTCGCGGCAGCGCTGCGGGCCGGCTGGCCGGGCGCGCTGGCCGCCATCGCCCTTGCCGGCGGTTTCGCGCTGGCCGGGTTCGGTTCGGTGGGGCTCTTCGCGCTGGTCTGCCTCGGCCGGCCGCGCAGCCTGCGCGCCGCCGCCGCCGAGGATCTGCCGCGCCGTGATCTCGTCGCGCTCGGTCTGCCGGCCGCCGCCGTCGCCGCGCTTGCCCTCGTCACCGCGCCGTTCCTGCTCCTGATCCCGCTCGGCGTGCTGCTGGGGCTGTGGCGCTGGAGCCTGCGCGCCGGGCCGATCGAGGCGCCGGCCTTCGAGGACGGGTTCGCCCGGCCGCCCGCATGGTTGCCGTTCGGCGATCCGGTCACGCAGATCAACGCGACGGGATTTGCCGCGCCGCTGCGGGGGGCCGCATCGTGGTTCGTCCGGCGGGTCCGGATCTCGCGCCGGGGCTGGCGGCGGCCATGAGCCCGGCGCTGCTCGCAAGCCGGACCATCGCGACCGGGATGAACATGGCGCTGCTGGCGGGGTTCGCGGTGCTGCTCGAATGCGCCCGCGCCCGGCTGGCGGGGCAGCTGGCCGGGGCGCCAGGTGTCACCTTCGCGCAGCCCTTGCGCGATCTCCGCCGCCTTGCGCGAAAGCGCCGCATCCGCCCTGCCTTTGCCTCGCCGCTGCACGGCATCTGGCCGCTGGCCGCCTTGGCGGCGACGGTCATGCTGATCGTCGTCATCCCCGGTTTCGCGGCCGGGCAACTGACCGCCGGGCGCGCCGGCCCGGCGCTGTTCATCGGCCTGCTCGCGCTCGGGCGGGCGATGCGGGTGATGGCGGGGATCGACGCCGGGGCGGCCATGCCCGGCCTCGCCGCCGCCCGGCTGGCCGCATCCGGTCTCGGCGCCGATCTCGCATGGCTGCTCGCCTTTGCCGCGCTCGCCGCCGCGCCGCGCGGGGCGACGCCGGAAGCCGTTCTCGCGGTGCTCGGGGTGTTGCTGACCTGGCCCGGTTCCGCGCCGGTGCCGGGCGATTATGCGGGGCCGGACCGCGCGGTCTTCGTTGTCGAAGCCATGCTGCGCCGGGCCGCTGCCCTTGCGCTGCTGGTCGCCCTCGTCGCGCCGCCCGGCCTCGCGCATGCCACGGCACCGCTGGGCTGGCCGGAGGGTATCGCGGTCTATGCCGCGAAGCTCCTGATCGCGGCGGCGGTCCTGGGGGCGCTGCGGCTGGTCCTGCCGCGCGGCGCGCCGCGGACCGGGATCGTCCTCGCGCTGGCGGCGCTGGGGGTGGCCCTGCTGGGTGGGGTGGCGCCGGATCGGCTCGGCCTCGTGGCGGGGCTGCTCGGCGTGATCGGAGGTGCGGCCCTGCTCTGGCGGCGCTGGCCGGCGGAGGAGGCGCTCGCGCTGCTGCAGGGCGGCGCGGCGATGGTCGGATTCGGGCTGGGCGATGTGAAGGGGGCGATCACGATTCTCGTGGGTGTGGCGCTCGGGCGGGTCGCCGTCGCGCTATCCGGCGCGGGCGGGTTGCGGATCTGGGCGATCGCGGCGCTGGCCGGCCTGCCGCCCTTCGGCGTGTTCGCCGGCGATTTCCGCATCGTTGGCGCGGCCGCTTCCCTGTCGCCGCTGCTGGCCGCCTCCCTCGTCGCGCTGATCGGCGCGGGCGGCGCGCGCGCGCTGACGGCACCCGCGCCACCCGGCCCGGAGAGCGTGCCGATGCGCGGGGCGGCCGTGCTCGGCCTGCTCGTCCTGATGGTGGTGCTCGGGGCGGCGCCGGTGGCGGGGCTGCGATGAGGGACGCCGAGATCGCCGGCCTGCTGGCCGCATCCACGGTCGAGCCCTGCGGCGGGGCGGCGCTGCATCTGCTGACGCCGGCGGACTGGCAGCACCTGGCGACGCTGGTGGATCCGGCGGATTTCGCCGGCCTGTTCGTGGCCGATGGCCGCGCCCATGCGCTGTTCTTCCGCGCCGCGCCGCTGCTGGTCGCGGTGACGCTGGCGGACAAGGCGTTTCCCGCCCTGTCCCCGTCCATTCCCGCCGCTTCCTGGTTCGAGCGGCTGGCCGCCGAGCGCGATGGCGCGATCGCGACGGGCGCGGCCGACACGCGCCCGGCCGTCCGCCACGGCGAGGGCGACGCCGCCTGGCCGCGCTTCGCCGAACCGGCGGGCGAGGGGGCGTTTCAGGTCGGGCAGGGGCCGGTTTCGGGGCTGATCGCCCGGCCGGTTCATCGCCGCTTCACCATCGAGGCGGGACGGATCGCCCGGCTCGAGCATCGGCACGGCTATGCCCATCGCGATGTCGCCGCGCTGCTGCACGGCAAGTCGCCGCGCGCGGCCGCGCGTTTCGCGGCGCGCCTCGCCGGCGATGCCGTGGTCGCGCACGCGCTCGCCTTCGCCCGCGCGGCCGAGGCGG
>NZ_JFHO01000129.1:0-2160 GCF_000724705.2 Acidiphilium sp. JA12-A1 | reverse complement strand
AACGTCGTCGCGGAGGTAATGGACGGCCATCGCCCCGCTATCTGGATCTCCGATCTCTATGGCGCCCAGCGCGGTCATGCCGATGACTGGCAGATTTGCCTCGCCCACCAACTCCGGGACTGCAAATTCGCGATCGAGGCGGGTGATACGATCTTCGCACCCAGAATGAAGGCCCTGCTGCTCCGCGCCGTCGTGCTGGCGCGGCGCCATCGCACGCTCGCGGACGCTACAAGACGCGCCTGGCGGCGGCGCCTCGACCATGATCTCGACGCCGTCATGGCGCTCGCCCCGATCAACCACCACGGCAGACGATTGCGCCGACGATACGGCAAGGTTCGTGATCATCTCTTCACCTTCCTCGACCACCCGGATATCGCCGCGGACAACAACGGCTCCGAGCGCGAACTCCGGCCTACCGCGACATATCGCAAGGTCACCGGAGGGTTCCGATCCAACTGGGGCGCCGATTTCTTCGCCAACGTCCGATCCGTCGTCGGGACCGCCGCGCGGCACGGCCTTGATGCCTACACCGCTATCAAAAACGCCGTCACCGGAGCATCACTGCCCATCGCCCCCCTACCGGGTTGAGCAGATACATCAAATTTTGCGAGTGCTCTGGCCCCGTCAGGATTCACAGAATCAATAGGAGGTCTAAACGCAAACGGCTGTAATGGAACTGGAAATTTCTACTGCTTCATGGCCGAAACGGCTCCGACCGGCCCGGTATTGCCAGCCAATACAAGCATCAATTATGTATTCAATGTTACGTTGTCGTCTGGGACATTTTCTGGATATAATCCGGATTTTAAGATTAACTGGGATGGGACAAAGAATAATTATGATCTTATATCAGAAACCCTAACGCCGACATCCGGTACACCAGTACCCGAACCCGGCTCCCTTCTTCTGCTCGGCACTGGCCTTGTCGGTCTTGGTTTGGTCGGACGGCGCAAACTCTCCAAACGCTACCTCTGATAGAGTAGAGCTTGCTGCTGCTTGGGGCAGGGTTCAAGAATCAAGCAGACCGTGTGAAAACCCCACTGAAACCGAGTCCGGCGGGGTGTAGGTTTGGCTAGAATTCCAGCCATACCCAGCAATTCGATCCAGGCGATATCGTTGCCGAGTGATTTGATTTGCAAACGGCTCCGGGAGCCCCGGAGCCGTCACGTCGTATGGGCCTCGTAGTGCTCTGGTCAGATGGTCTTGCGACGGCGACGTGCGACAAGGCCAAGGCCCAGCAGCCCGGTTCCGAGCAGCATCAGGCTACCAGGCTCGGGTACATTGGTGCTGAGAACCGCAGGGAGCCCATTCGCCTCTACATAATAGAGGTCATAGGCCCCGGCGGGGGCGGGTGGTACCAGTGTGCTGAGCGTCTTCGATGTCGGAGCTGAATCTATGAGCGGCAGCAGATCAGTTGATGTGTTTCCGGCCTGATACAGGCTGACGCCATCGTCATGCGTCACGCCGGTAATGGTATTGGCGCTGTTGAACGATATTTTCATGAACGTCGTGTCGCCAAAGCCTGATGTACTCAGATCGGTGTTCTGGAGAAGCGACTGAGACCCCGTCGTGAATAAGAGCGAGCCGCCGCCTGAAGAGAAGAAATTGTAGATATTGTTTTGGGTGGCGTTGAAGTTAAAATTACCGTATCTGCTCAACCCGGTAGGGGGGCGATGGGCAGTGATGCTCCGGTGACGGCGTTTTTGATAGCGGTGTAGGCATCAAGGCCGTGCCGCGCGGCGGTCCCGACGACGGATCGGACGTTGGCGAAGAAATCGGCGCCCCAGTTGGATCGGAACCCTCCGGTGACCTTGCGATATGTCGCGGTAGGCCGGAGTTCGCGCTCGGAGCCGTTGTTGTCCGCGGCGATATCCGGGTGGTCGAGGAAGGTGAAGAGATGATCACGAACCTTGCCGTATCGTCGGCGCAATCGTCTGCCGTGGTGGTTGATCGGGGCGAGCGCCATGACGGCGTCGAGATCATGGTCGAGGCGCCGCCGCCAGGCGCGTCTTGTAGCGTCCGCGAGCGTGCGATGGCGCCGCGCCAGCACGACGGCGCGGAGCAGCAGGGCCTTCATTCTGGGTGCGAAGATCGTATCACCCGCCTCGATCGCGAATTTGCAGTCCCGGAGTTGGTGGGCGAGGCAAATCTGCCAGTCAT
>NZ_JFHO01000130.1:0-11659 GCF_000724705.2 Acidiphilium sp. JA12-A1 | reverse complement strand
CTGCTGCTCGGCGCGATCGGGGCGGATCTCGCGGCGGCGCGCGGCGCGCGGCCGGCGCTGTGGGAGTTCGGCTTTCTCGCCGCCATCGCGCTGGCGGCGGCGGTTGCCGTGCCGGTGGTGGGCGCGCTGCTGACCTTCGCGCTGATGGTCGGCCCGGCCTCGTGCGGGCGGGCGGTTTCGGCGCAGCCGGGGGGGGCGCTTGCCGCCTCAGTGGCGATCGCGCTGGCGCTGATGGCCGGCGCCATCGCGCTCTCTTATCTCACGAACTGGCCGGTCGGATGTTTCGCCGGGCTCGGCGGCGCTGGCTGCTACGCGCTGGGCCGGGTACTGCTGTGATCAGGGCAGGTCGACGACCTCGACCCGGCGGCCGCGCGCGGCGAGCGCGATGCGCCCGCCCTTGAGGCGCAGCGCGTCGTTGCCGAACAGTTCGGCGCGCCAGCCTTGCAGGCAAGGCAGGTTCGGCGCGTCCTCGCTGGCGAGGCGGTCGATATCCTCGGCGGAGGCGATCAGCCGGGCGGCGACGTGGTTCGCCCCGGCCCGCTCGGCGAGCAGGACCTTGAGCAGGGCCACGAGGCCGGCGGGCGGGCGGGCGCTTTCGGGGGCGCGCGGCGCCTCCGGCAGTTCGGCATCGGGGATCGCCTTCGTCGAGGCGATCACCTCCAGTAGCGCCCGGCCGGACTTGCCGCCGGCGAAGCCGCTGGAGATGCCGCGCACCCGCGTCAGCCCCTCGGCATCCGCCGGGGCGAGGGCGGCGAGTTCGGGGATCTGCTCGTCGCGCACGATGCGCTGGCGCGGCACGTTCACCCGCATCGCCTCGCGCTCGCGCCAGGCGGCGATCGCCTTGACCAGCGCGAGCTGCCGGCGATTGCCGCCGCGCAGCTTGAGCCGGCGCCAGGCATCCTCGGGCTCGGTGCGGTAGGTCGCGGGATCGGCCAGCACCGCCGCTTCCTCGGCCACCCAGTCGAGCCGGCCTTCCCGCGTCAGCCGGGCGCGCAGGCCTTCATAGACCGGGCGCAGCCAGGTGACATCCGCCGCGGCATAGGCGATCTGCGCGCGGGAGAGCGGCCGGGCCGACCAGTCGGAAAAGCGGTGCGCCTTGTCGATCCGGCCGCCGGCAAGCGAGGAGACCAGCGTGTCATACCCGACCTGGTCGCCGAAGCCGGCGACCATCGCCGCCACCTGGGTGTCGAACAGCGGTGCGGGCACGGCGCCGAATTTCAGCAGGAAGATCTCGATGTCTTGCCGGCAGGCGTGGAACACCTTGGTGACCGCCGGGTTGGCGAACAGCGCGCCGAGCGGGGCGAGGTCGAGCCCCTCGGCCTGCGCGTCGATCACCGCGACATCGTTCGCACCGCCGAGCTGGACCACGCAAAGCTCGGGAAAATAGGTCTTTTCCCGCATGAACTCGGTATCGACGGTGACGAAGGGCTCAGCCGCCAGACGGTCGCAAAGGGCGGCGAGGGCCTCGGTGGTCTCGATCAGCACGGGTTCGGGAAAGCTCGGGCTCGGTTTCATGCGCGATCAACTGGCACGCAACGTCTTGACAGGAAAGACCCGCGCCGCTCATTTGCCGCTGTTTTCTGTCAGGACTGGCTCCCCATGCACGAATATCGCACCCATGATTGCGGCGCCCTGCGCGCTGCCGATGCCGGCATCACCGCGCGCCTTTCGGGCTGGGTGAACGTGAAGCGCGACCATGGCGGGCTGCTCTTCATCGACCTGCGCGACCATTACGGGATCACCCAATGCGTGTTTCCCGCCGGCTCGCCGGTGTTCGCCGCGGCCGAGGCGCTGCGGGTGGAGAGCGTCATCACCGTTACCGGCCGGGTGGTGAAGCGCGATGCCGACACGGTGAACCCCCGCCTGCCGACCGGCGAGATCGAGCTGGTGGCCGAGACGGTCGAGGTGCAGTCCACCGCCGACGTGCTGCCGATCCAGGTTGCCGGCGAGGCCCAGTTCCCCGAGGAGCTGCGCCTGCGCTACCGCTTCCTCGACCTGCGCCGCGAGAAGCTGCACCGCAACATCATGCTCCGCGCCAACGTGATCGCCTGGCTGCGTCGGGAGATGACGGCGCGCGGCTTCACCGAGTTCACCACGCCGATCCTGACCGCTTCCAGCCCCGAGGGCGCGCGCGACTTCCTCGTGCCATCGCGCGTGCATCCGGGCCAGTTCTACGCGCTGCCGCAGGCGCCGCAGCAGTTCAAGCAGCTGCTCATGGTCGCAGGCTTCGACCGCTATTTCCAGATCGCGCCCTGCTTCCGCGACGAGGCGAGCCGCGCCGACCGCGCGCCCGGCGAGTTCTACCAGCTCGATTTCGAGATGAGCTTCGTGACGCAGGAGGACGTGTTCGCCACGATCGAGCCGGTGCTCGGCGGGCTGTTCCGCGAATTCGGCGGCGGGCGCAGCGTGACGCAATGGCCGTTCCCGCGCATCGCCTATGACGAGGCGCTGCTGAAATACGGCTCGGACAAGCCGGACCTGCGCAACCCGCTGCTGATCACCGACGTGACCGAGGCGTTCCGCGATTCGGGCTTCGGCCTGTTCGCGAAGATCGTCGCCGGCGGCGGCGTGGTCCGCGCCATTCCCGCGCCGGGCACGGGGGGCAATCCGCGCTCCTTCTTCGACAAGCTCAACGACTGGGCGCGGTCGGAAGGGGCGGGCGGCCTCGGCTACATCATCTTTGCTCCGGACGGGGCCAAGGGGCCGATCGCGAAGAACCTCGAACCGGCTCGCGCCGAGGCCATCCGGGAGGCTACGGGCGCCAGCGTCGGTGACGCCGTCTTCTTCGCCGCCGGCAAGCCGCTTGAGGCGGCGAAATTCGCCGGCACGGTGCGCACGAAGCTCGGCACCGATCTCGGCCTGATCGATGGTGCAAAATTCGAGTTCTGCTGGATCGTCGATTTCCCGATGTACGAGCGCGACGAGGAGACCGGGCAGATCGTGTTCAGCCACAACCCGTTCTCGATGCCGCAGGGCGGGCTGGAGGCGCTGAACGGGCAGGACCCGCTGACGATCAAGGCGTTCCAGTACGACATCGTGTGCAACGGCGTCGAACTGTCGTCGGGGGCGATCCGCAACCACCGGCCGGACATCATGCTGCGCGCCTTCGAGATCGCCGGCTACGGCGCCGAGGAGGTCGAGGCGCGGTTCGGCGGCATGCTCAACGCCTTCCGCTATGGCGCGCCGCCGCATGGCGGCTCGGCACCGGGGGTGGATCGCATGGTGATGCTGCTGGCCGACGAGCCCAACCTGCGCGAGGTCATCGCCTTCCCGCTCAACCAGCAGGGCCAGGACCTGCTGATGGGCGCGCCGGCGCCGGTCCCCGCCGCGCGGCTCAAGGAACTCTCGCTCGCCATCGCGCTGCCGCCCGCGCCGAAGAAGGGCTGAGACGCCGCCGTCCCTGTGCATCGGCGCCGCCGCCCGCTAAACCGGGGGTAGAACGCCGATCACCGGTGAGGAGGAGCGAACATGTCCGACGAATTCCGCGCCCTGGTCATCCGCAAGGACGAGTCCGGCCAGAGTTGCCGCGCCGAGACCCTGCGCGATGACAATCTCATGGAGGGCAGCGTCACCGTCGCGGTCAGCCATTCCACGGTGAACTACAAGGACGGGCTGGCGATCACCGGCAGCGCGCCGATCGCCCGGCGGTTTCCGCTGATCCCGGGGATCGACTTCGCCGGCACCGTCACCGCCAGCGTCGATCCCCGCTTCAAGCCGGGTGACGCCGTGCTGCTCAACGGTTTCGGCGTCGGCGAGACGCATCACGGCGGCTATGCCGGGCGCGCCCGCGTTCCTGGCGACTGGCTGATCCATATCCCCGCCGGGCTCAGCGCCGCCGAGACCATGGCCATCGGTACTGCCGGCTACACGGCGATGCTCGCCGTCATGGCGCTGGAGGCTCAGGGGATCAGCAAGGAGAGCGGGGATATTCTCGTCACCGGTGCGGCGGGCGGCGTGGGGTCGATCGCGATTTCGCTGCTTGCCCATGCCGGGTATCGCGTGCTCGCCTCGTCGCGCCGAGCGGAGCAAGAAGCCGATTACCTGACCTCGCTCGGGGCGGCCGAGATCATCGATGCGGCGACGCTGTCGGCGCCCGGGCGGCCCTTCGGCAAGGAGCGCTGGGCGGGGGCGATCGATTCCGTCGGCAGCCATACGCTGGCGAACGTGCTGGCGCAGACGCGCTATGGCGGGGTGGTCGCCGCTTGCGGCCTCGCCCAGGGGAGCGACCTGCCGGCGACCGTGCTGCCGTTCATCCTGCGCGGGGTTACCCTCGCCGGGATCGATTCGGTGATGGCGCCGCGGGCGAAGCGCGAGGCGGCCTGGTCCCGCCTTGCCGTCGAACTCGACCGCGCGACGCTGGCCCGGCTGACCACGACGATCGGCTTCGAGGCGATCGGGGCGGCGGCGGCGGAGATCGTCGCCGGCAAGGTGCGCGGGCGCATCGTCGTCGAGATCTGAGGCGCTGTCTCAGGTCCGCTTCGGGTGAGTCCGCGGGCCGAGACGCAGCGCGAGAAGGGCGGCGGCGAGCAGGATCGCGACCAGCAGCCAGAGAATGTGCAGCGGCGGGACGGCGGAGGAGATCAGCCCGAGACCCATCAGCCCGACCGCCGCCAGCCCATTCGAGAGGCCGAGTGCGATGCCCGAGCCGAGCGAGCGGTTCTCGGGGAAGATGTCCTGCCCCACGAGGATGCCGACCGGCAGGGTGGCGAAGAGGGCGATGCCGAGCAGGCCGAGCGCGATCCATTGCGCCGCCCCGCTGGTGAGCAGGAAGACCGCGAGCAGTGCCGCGCCGGCGAGGCTGGAGCCGGCGAGGATCGGGCGGCGGCCGATCCGGTCGGCCAGGTGCCCGCCGCCGACATTGCCGATGATGCCGACCACGAGCATCACCGTGATCAGCGCCGCCCCCGCGGTCAGGCTGTGGCCGCGCAGGTGCCAGAGCACGGGCAGGAAGGTGGTGGTGCCGAAAATCGCCAGTGCACGCAGCGACTGGAAGGCGACGAGCGCGCTCATCGGCCCGAGATGGCGCCGCCAGGCGATCGGCTGTGCCGCGACATGGCGCGGCGGCTGCACCGGCAGCACCGCCCAGAGCAGCAGGATGCTCGCCACCGCCGGGATCGCCAGCAGCGAGAGCGCCTTCAGCCCCCAGGTGACGACGACGAAGCTCGCGATCAGCGGCCACAGCCCGCGCCCGACCTCGCCGCCGACCAGGAACAGCGACATGCCGAGCCCGACGCGCGGCCCGCTGAGCTGGCGCGCCCCCGCCAGCGCCTGCGGGTGGAACATCGCGTTGCTGATCCCGATCAGCACGAGTGCCGGGAGCAGCAGCGCAAGACTGCCGGAGCGGCCGATCAGCGCCGCCGCCAGCGCGGTGCCGAGCACGCCGGCGGCGATGAAGCCCCGGCCGCCGAAATGGTCCGCCAGCAGGCCGGTGCCGACCTGCAACGCCTGGCCGATCAGCAATGCCGCCATCACCGTGCCGGCGAGGGAGACGGGTTCCCCCATCGCCAGCAGCACCGCCGGCAGCACGCCGGGCAGGTAGTTGGCCGAACCGTCATTGAGGAAATGCAGCCAGCTCAGCGCCGCCAGCCGGCCATAGCGCACCGTGCCGCCGACCGTCCGCAATCCCTGGTCCATCACCACCGCCATTGGTTTTCTCCGCCGGCCGCCGCGCCGGGGGCCGGGATTTCACAAAAAGGGGAAGTTTGCATGACCAATCCGGCGGGGATTTGCAACCCGGCGGGCGGCGAGCCCTGGGCGGAGCCGCTATCCGCCAGCCTCGCGCTCCATCGCCTCGCGCATGATGAATTTCTGGATCTTGCCCGTCACCGTCATCGGGAACTCCTCGACGATGCGCACGATGCGGGGTATCTTGTAATGCGCGATCCGCCCCTCGCAGAAGCCGATCACCTCCGCTGGCGTGAGGGTCTCGCCGGGGTTGGGCTTCACCCAGGCGCAGGGCACCTCGCCCCACTTTGCATCCGCGATGCCGAAGACCGCGACGCTGGCGATCCTGGGGTGGGTGAACAGGAATTCCTCCACCTCGCGCGGGTAGATGTTCTCGCCGCCGCGGATCACCACGTCCTTGCTGCGGCCGACGATGGTGCAATAGCCCTCCTCGTCGATCACGCCGAGATCGCCGGTATGCATCCAGCCGGCGGCGTCGATCGCCTCGGCCGTTTTCGCAGCGTTCCCCCAGTAGCCGAGCATCACCGAATAGCCGCGCGTGCACAGCTCGCCCCGCTCGCCGCGTTTTACGATCCGGCCCTCGGCGTCGATCACCTTGACCTCGAGATGCGGGTGGATGCGCCCGACCGTCGCCACCCGGCGCTCGGGCGTGTCGTCGGTCGCGGACTGGAAGCTGACCGGGGAGGTCTCGGTCATGCCGTAGCAGATGGTGATTTCGGGCATGTGCATCCGGTTCATCACCCGGCGCATCACCTCGATCGGGCAGGAGGTGCCGGCCATGATCCCGCCGCGCAGCGAGGAGAGGTCGAATTCCTCGAACCCGGGATGTTCGAGCATGGCGATGAACATGGTCGGCACGCCGTAGAGATGGGCGCAGCGCTCCTCGGCCACGGCGGTCAGCGTTGCCAGCGCATCGAACCCGGCGGCGGGGTAGACCATCGTCGCGCCATGGGTGATGGCGGCGAGATTGCCCATCACCATGCCGAAGCAGTGATAGAGCGGCACCGGGATGCAGATCTTTTCTCCGTCCCGCAGGCCGATGCCCCGGCCGACGAAATAGCCGTTGTTGAGGATGTTGTGGTGCGAGAGCGTGGCGCCCTTGGGCGCGCCGGTCGTCCCCGAGGTGAACTGGATGTTGATCGGGTCGTCGAATTGCAGGTCGGCGCGCAGGGCTGCCAGGGTGGCGCGGCTCGCCGGCGTCGCGGCGGCGGCGATGGTGGCGAAGGGGGCCATGCTGGCGGGCAGATCCGCGGCGCTTTCCGCCGGGACGCCGATGACGAAGCGGTATTCGAGATGCGGCAGGCGGTCCGGCGGAATGCTGTCCAGCATCGCCACATAGTCGCTCGACTTGAAGGTCCGGGCGAGGACGAGGGCGCGGCACTGCACGTCGTTCAGCACGTATTCGAGCTCGGCGGTGCGATAGGCCGGGTTGATGGTGACGAGGATGATCCCCGCCCGCGCGGAGGCGAATTGCAGGATCGCCCATTCGGCATTGTTGGGCGACCAGATGCCGATGCGGTCGCCGCGGCGCATCCCGAGCGCGAGCAGGCCGGCGGCGACATCGTCCACCGCGCGGTCGAACGCGCCATAGGTGAAGCGCTCGCCGGTCTCGCGCACCACCAGCGCCTCGCGGTCGGGGTGGCGCCGCGCGGTTTCGGCCAGCGCCTCGCCGATGGTCACGCCGAGGCGCGGTGTGTCGCCCGGTCCCTGGACGTAGCTGATGCTCGTCATGGCTCGTTCTCTCCCTCCTGCCGAGCGTAATGCAGCCGCCGGGCGGCGCAAGGGGGCGGGTGGCAGTGCCGCTTCAGCCGCTCTATAACGGGGCGATGATCCCCCCGCCCGACCGCGCCTGATGCCGGCCCGCCCCAGCGCCACGATCGAGCGCCGGCTGGATGAAGCCGCCGCCGCCTGTGCTGCCGCCGGCCGGCAGCTCACCCGGCAGCGCCGCGCCGTGCTTGGCCTGATCCTTGCCGCTGACGGGCCGCTGACAGCCTACGAACTGCTCGACCGGCTGCGCGAGAGCCATCGCGGTGCGACCCCGGCGACGATCTATCGCGCGCTCGAATTCCTCATCGCGGCGGACCTCGTGCACAAGGTGGAGAGCCTGAGCGCCTATGTCTCCTGCGCCGACCCGGCGGGCGAGGCGCAGGGCCACACCCATGCGGCGCAGTTCTTCATCTGCCGCCAGTGCGGCGCCGTCGCCGAGCTGGAGGACGAGGCGGTGGCCGCCGCCCTTGCCGCCGCCGCGGCGCGGATCGGCTTTGCCGCCGGCAGCGCGATCGTCGAGGTCGGCGGGCTCTGCGCCGCCTGTGCTGCGGGTTAGGATACCTTTGCGCGGGTCGGCGTAGACCGGCGGGCTGGATTGCCGATTTCCGTGGCGGAAGTGATGCGGACGGTGGGGCCTGGGGGCGCTGCGGCGATTTGCCGGCGGGGTGGGGAGTGTGGCGCTGGTGCTGGTCCCGGCAGTGGCGCTGGCGCTGCCGCAGGGCGGGCAGGTGACGGCGAGATCGGCGAGCATCGCGCACACCGGCAACACGCTGACGGTCACGCAGACGAGCGGCAAGACCGCGATCGACTGGCAGGGGTTCAGCATCGGCGCCGGGCAGAGCGTGAAGTTCCGCCAGTCCGGGGCGATCATCGCTCAAGGCGGCGTGGTCCTGCTGAGTGCTTCGGCGAAGGCCGCGCTGCTGCGGACGGTGGTGAGCGAGACCGGGCTCGTCGAGGCCGGCAGTGCTGTGTGTCGCAGCGCGGGGCGATCACGCTGCCGGGCGGCGCGTCGGGCGCCGTGGCGGTGTCGGGCACGCTTGATGCGCACTCTTCTGCCGGTGCGGGCGGATCATGGCGACGGGTGCGATCCGCGGCGGGACGATCGCGGTGCGCGGCGGCGCGCTGGGCGGGTTTGTCGAAACCTCGGGGGCATCACCTCGATACCTCGATGTCACCGGCGCGTCGGTGCGGACAGCCCGCTCCTGACCTTCTCCGGCACGTTCGAGGGCCTGGGCCACACGATCTCGAACCTCAAGGTTACGGGCGGTAGCGATGTCGGTCTGTTAGAGAATGAATCTGAATGATAGTGTGGCTATCGGTTGCGTGCGATTTTCCTTGTGAGCAGGCGGATATGTGCGAGGAAGAGCCATGCGGTGGCGCTGGTAATGGTTGCCTCGAAATCCTTTGCGAGGCGCCGGCATCTGCCGAGCCAGGCGAAGGTTCTCTCCACCACCCAGCGTCGCGGCAGGAGTTCGAACCCGCTGACGGCGTCGGAGCGCTTGACGATCTGTATGGTTTATTTGCCGATTTTGGCGAGGCGTCCGTTGAGTTTGGGACCGGCATAGCCGCCGTCGGCGAACACGTGCCGCAACCAAGGATACAGGGATTTGACGGATTTGAGCACGTCGGGCGCCCCATCCCGATCCTGAATAACGGCATGATGAACGACGGCACCGACGAGGTGGCCGATTATATTCGGTGATGATGTGGCGCTTGCGTCCCTTGATCTTCTTTCCGGCATCGAACCCGCGCGGGCCCCCGGCTTCGGTGGTCTTGACCGACTGGCTGTCGATCACACCGGCTGTGGGAGACGCCTCTCGTCCGGCCATTTCCTGCGCTGCATGACCGGGACGTGATTGAGCCGATCGAGGGTGCCGTCGCGACAGAAGCGGTAGCAATACCCCTGTACGGTGTAGACGGCGCGAATTCCTTCGGAATCTGCCACCTCCGGCGGCATTCCACCTGCTCCGCAGGCGGAACCTTGAGCCGCCTCCGCCACTGACAGCCGGTCGACAGCATGTAGAAGATGGCCTCCACAATCCTTCGCAGCGCCACCGTTCGGGGCCGGCCTCGATGCGGCGGCAAGGGCATGAACGCTTCGATCAAGACCAATCGGCATCGGTGAGGTCGCTTGCGTAGCGCAATCCGACCCGGCAATATCGTCGCCGAGCGATTTCAGTCCAGGCCATCGTATTTCCGTTCGTCTTCGCAAACGAACTGAATCACAACCCGCTGAAATCGCTCAACTATCTTTTGCGGTCCGGCTCTGAGAGATGCTGGCGTCTGCTTTTCCATAGGTCCTGGCTGGAGTCCGGCGTCAGTATTTGAATATCTTCGCGAACAAGGTTTGATAATCGGCTCCTGCCAAAGGGCATTATGGCGTAGGCCCAATAATTATTTCATAGAAGAAATAAAATAACTTTACTCATTTTTATCGAATTCGCTTGCCGACGTGGAGGACTGCCGCGCCGGCTAACGCCGACGATAGCTGAGCGGTCGCCCGAGAACCCGCTTATGGAGCCGCTTGGCAGTCCCGCGAAGGCATTGGCAATTCGGGATCTGATTAGGTAATATTATCACATATAAGCTCACGGCGGGTTGGCGGCCTTATCTATTGCAGGTCCGGTCCGATGCACCATATCTCCAACAGCCATGCGCAAGATCGCCGCATTGACTTCGCTCCTTGTCCTTGGAGGATGTTCCGTGTTCGGAATCCGGTCCGGCACGCCGCAGCCTGACTATACCGTCACCGGACGGGTTGGCGCGGTGCAGCTTCGCGCCTACGGACCGCGGCTCGCGGCGGAAACGACTGTCAAGGGCGGAGAAATCGACTCCCGTTCCATCGGCTTCCGCAGGCTTGCATCCTATATCTTCGGGGCCAACACCAAGCCGGGCGGCGGCAGTGGCAAAATCGCGATGACCGCCCCCGTCGAACAGGATGGCGCCGGCAGCAGCCGGATTGCGATGACTGCGCCGGTCGCCCAGCAAGGCGGCGACGGTAGTTGGACCATCCGCTTCTTCCTGCCCGCCGGCATGACGATGGCCACAGCCCCGCGCCCGCGGGACCCGTTGGTCCACCTCGTCGAGGTTCCCGCCGTAACGATGGCGGTCCTGCGCTTTTCCGGCAGTCCTGGCGCCCGCGTGGTCGCGGCGCACAGCGAAAGGCTGCTCGCGACGCTGGCCCACTCCCCCTGGAAGCCCGACGGCCGCGTCGTCGCCTGGTTCTACGATCCGCCCTGGACACTGCCCTGGCTGCGCCGCAACGAGGTCGCCGTCCCCGTCGAGCGCCGCTAGAAGCGCTGGGAATTCGATTCTTACGCATGATAATGCTTTTATCATGCAGAGAAGTTGCAGCGTTTCGGCTGATCTCTCCAGCTATTCGCTCGCGCGCAGGTCAGCGCCGTTGAACAATCCCGCCCGCTGGTCCGCTGTCCGCCCACGACGGCTGCGCAATCGCGCGGACACCGGAGGTGGTCTGAGCCCTAAGTTCCCGCCATTCAGGAGTAGAGTCTCATCCTCGAGTGATGCCCACGATTGGGCGTAGGTGCAACAGCCGGGTTGGGGGTTAACCCCCAACCCGGCGCGCCGCTGATTTTTCCCGCCACCTCTGCCGGGGTTTTGTTGCCCAGGCTCGAATGGGGGCGGTGATGATTATAGTCGTGACGCCAGGCGGCCAGCACGGACCTCGCTTGAGGCAGGCTCGTGAACAAGGTCTCGTTCAGACACTCGTCCCGGAGCCGGGCGTTGAAGCTCTCGACGAACCCGTTTTGCTGGGGCTTGCCGGGCGCGATGTAATGCCATTCCACGTTCCGCTCTTTCGACCAGCGCAGGATCGACATGCTGGTGAGCTCAGTGCCGTTGTCGCTGACCACCATGAGCGGGCGCGCCCCGCGCTCAGTGATCGCCATATCCAACTCGCGTGCCACCCGGGCGCCCGAAATTGACGTGTCGGCGATCAAGCGAACGCATTCGCGGCTGAAATCGTCCACGACGGCGAAGATCCGAAACCTGCGCCCGCATGTCAGGGCGTCGGAGACGAAATCCAGCGACCAGCGCTGATTGCAGCCCTGCGGAATGGTCATCGGAGATCGTGTGCCCAAGGCCCGCTTTCGCCCGCCGCGACGGCGAACCTGAAGGCGTTCTTCGCGGTAAAGGCGCCGAAACTTCTTGTGGTTCATGGAAATTCCTTCGCGGCTGAGCAGCCAGT